>JBFIOX010000007.1:0-19311 GCA_041610455.1 Gemmatimonadota bacterium | reverse complement strand
GTAGCGCTCCAGCCAGGCGAAGTCGAGCTCGTCGGTGCGGGACAGGTAGAGCGCCCCGGCCCCGAACCCCGCAAGCTCCCGATCCGGCGGCAGCTCGACCTGGGCCACGCGCCGGCCGTCCGCCCCGAACACGTCGTACAGGGCGGGCTGGCCCGCGGGCCGATAGCGGAGCACCCAGGCACGACCATCCGGCGCCACCCGTACCGCGTTCGGGGGGAACGCCGGCTTCACGTCCGGCCACTGGAAGTCGTCGGCGTTTGCGCCGCCGCCGGGGCCGCCCATGCCGCCGCGTCGAAACGCGAGCTGGGGCGCCCCCTGATTGGTCTGCGACACCATGACCCCGAGGCCTCCGGACAGCGACTCGAGCCACTCCTCCCGATCCGCCGACCGGACGCGCACCGGCTCGTACGCGACCGACGGCCCCGATATCAGCCTTCCGTCGGTCCCGATCCAATCGAATCGATACGGGTTGGCCCGCGCCACGCCCACGCGGCCGTTCGCCGCCGGACCCCAGGCATCCTGCGGCTGCAGGGGAAGCGGCCGCACGACCTCGCGGCGATTGTTGGCGCCCCCGCTGGTCTCGCGTTGCTGCGCGGGCAGCTTGCTCTTGCCGAGCTGGGTCGAGCTCTCCGTCGAGGGCTCGAAGCGCATGATCAGGGCCGAATCGGCCGCATCCATCATCCCGCCCACGCGCTGCTGGTAGTAGATGCGACCCGCGTCGTCGGTGCCGACGGGGAGGAGCAGCGTCATCCCGGGACCGATCTGCCCCTGCGCGATCGGCGTCGTCTCTCCGAAGGAGAGGTCCGGCCCGATCTCGACCAGGCGCGCGTTGCCGATGTCGACGAGAAGAGTCGCGTCGCCGGGAAGCGGGAAAAGACCATCGGGCACCCGGTACTCCTCGGGACCCTGGCCGACGTTGGTCAGCGTATCGGCCGTCCCCCCGGGCGTCCACACGATCAGCGCCTCGCCGAGTCCGTCCGCGATGAGCACGCGACCGTCGGACAGCTCGCGCACGCCGCGCAGAGACCCGAGGCCATCGGCGTACCGAGCCGTCGCCTGTTGCACCTTGTGCAGGGGCACCTCCTGCGCCTCCAGCTGCGGCGCCATGAGCGCTCCCGCCAGGGGCAGCCAGGACCAATGGGATCGGGGCTTGGTCACGGTCGGAAACCTCCTCGACAGTTCGTCGCGCCGGGGTCGTCCCCGGCTCGCTGCGCAGTCCAACATTCGGACATGAGACGGAGGACTCCAGTCCAGGGTTGCCCGTCAGATCTCCTCGGGCTCATCCCAGGTCTGGCTCCAGAACTCGTCCTCCTCGGCCCGCGCCCGCGCCACGTCCAGCGGATCGACGTCGTCCGCCTCGATCCGCCCCGTCGTCTCGATCTGCCGCACGAGCGCGTCGCTCAGACTGCCCGCCTCGGCCCGGGCGATGCGGCGACGCGCGACGACGACGACGACGACGACGGCCAGCCCGATCCACAGCAGATCCGTCATGCGATGCGGCGGGATTGGATCCGGCCCACCAGGCGGCGAACCATGGCACGCGGGAGCCAGCGCGGCGCCCAGGCGGTGAGCTTGTTGACCGCTCCCGTGACCCGGACGGCACGTCCCCGCTTCAGGGCTCCGTACCCCTGGCGCGCCACCTCGTCCGCGCTCATCCAGACGAGACGATCGAGCAGGGGCGAATCTCGCATGTCGGCCACGTCGTGGAACTCCGTCACCGTCGGGCCCGGGCACAAGCAGGACACGCGCACGCCCGTCCCGGAGAGCTCGACCGCCAGCGCCTCGCTGAACTGGAGGACGTAGGCCTTGCTGGCGTAGTAGGTGGCCATGTCCGGGCCGGGCATGAACCCGGCTGTGGATGCCACGTTCATTATGAAGCCGCGGCCGCGGGCGAGCATTCCGTCGAGGCAGAGGCGGGTGAGTCGGGTGAGCGCCACCACGTTCAGCGCCAGCAGCGAGGAGGTGCGTTCGAGCGGGGTGGTGGCGAAGGGTCCGTAGGTGGCGAACCCGGCGTTGTTGATGAGCATCTCGATGGGGGCCGCGCCGGCCGCCTCGACGACCATCTCGGGGCCGTCCGCTCGCGTCAGATCCGTCGCCGCGATGAGCGCGTTTACGTCAAGGGTCGAGGCCAGCTCCTCGGACAGGCGCTCCAGGCGGTCGCGCCGGCGCGCCACGAGAAGCGGCTGGAAGCCGTCGGCGGCCGCCAGCCGTGCCAGCTCGCGCCCGATCCCGGCCGAGGCTCCGGTGACGATGGCGAGGGGACGCGAATCATCGGACACGGCGCAGCTCCCGGTCGGGCGGACGAGCTCGTCGGCGTCACCGCTCGGCCGGGCGCCCTCTTACCGACAGGGTGAGCGCGTCGTCGAGCCTGCTTCGGTTCGGGCCCGCCCGCGTCTACAGTCCGAGCCAGTGCTCGATCTTGACGAGGAGCACGTTCGTCGAGGGCGTATCGAAGAGATCTCCGAAGTCGCGCCCCAGGTCGAACGATCCATCGTTCACGAACGAGCCTTGGTCCCGGCTCCACACCAGGAAGATCGTCGAGCCGGGCCGGTACTGCCAACGAAGCACGAGATTGGAGCGGAACGATTTGAAGTTGAAGTCCGGATCGAAGAACCCGTAGTCCGCGGTCCCATCGCCGTCCTCGTCGACCTCGTAGGAACCGAAGTCGCCATCGCGAAGCCTGCGGATCTCCTCCGGGTCGTAGGGATCGAAGCGATCGCCGAAGGCTTTGGCGCGCGGATCGGCCACCTGCATCAAGCCATCGTAGGTGCCGGCGCTCACGAACGGCTGTGCGTACAGCTGCAGCGACAGGTCCGGGCTGAACGTGTAGTTGAGCCGCGTCGTCATCGAGACGGTGCGTTGCTCCAGCCGGCCGAACACGTAATGCGTGCCCGTCGAGGAAACAGGCTGCGCCACGTACTGCCAGGCGCGCTCGTTCCAATTGATGCTCGGCGCGAGCGTGAGCTCGAACCGGCTCGACGGCTGCACGGTGACGTTCGGGGAAATACCGAATCGGTGGGTGCCGGTGCCGTACTCGCCCCCGAAGCTCGCGTGGGCCCCGGCCCGGACCGGCCGCCGGGAGTCCGAGGTGAGCCCGGCCCACCCGAACCACGAGTCGGGGGTGTAGAGGGCCGGGCCGCCGCGCAGCTGCGTCGGCGACAAGGCGGCCCGATCGTGCCCGTAACCCAAGCAGCCGTTCCAGAAGTTCTTGAGCTGGAAATGCCCGTTGACGTTGGCGCCCGTGAAGATGCGCTCGCCCCCGAACGTCCAGCCCGACCAGCTGTTGAAGTTCGCCCCCCACCGACGGAAGGGTCCCTGCGGCGCGTACTGCTGATAGCCGACCCACAGGGCCCCCCATGCCTGATCGGCGCTCTGCTGAAAGCCCAGCGTGTTGACCTCGAATCCCGGCGTGCGTGCGTTCCCGAACAGCCCCCACCGCCAGTGGCCGCCGCCGATCTTGATCACGTCCAGCGAGGCCGCCGCGCCGCGCAGCGAACGCCGCGTGGGGTCGAGCTCGACGTGGTCCGCGTCCGGGCGCTGATAGAATCGCGCCGACGACCGCTGCAACCGGAGGATGGACGCCTCGCCGCCCTGGACGAGGCTGCCCAGCGCGTAGCCGCGCACCACGTAGTTTCCTCCGCCGAACCGATGTCGGAAGTCGACCCCACCGGCATAGGCGGACGACTCCAGGAACGAGACGGGTCCCTCGGGATCGACATCGCGATTGGCGGCCGTCGCGATGATCCCCACCGCACTCTCTCCGTCGCGGAAATCCTTGATGACGCGGCCCACGGCGTAGTTGGTCAGCGGCTCCACCACCTGCTCGCCCTCGATCCCGTCCCTGCCCAGGTAGCGCGCAGACTCACGACCGGTGAGCGCGTCGAGGAAGCCGAGGGACCACCCGCTTGACGTCTTGCCCGACAGCTTGGCGGCGCCGAGGATCGTCGTCGCCTCGGGCACGTCGGTGAAGCGCGAAGGCCGCGTGACGAAGCCCTGCGGGCGGCGCCCCACCCGCCGCGAGTAGAACAGCGACTCGTTGCTCTCGTCCCCGCCGCCCAGGCTGAAGTTGAAGATGTCCGCCCCCTCCTGGAAGAACGGCCGCTTCTCCGGGAAGAAGGTCTCGAAGGCGCTCAGGTTCACGACCGATGGGTCGGCCTCCACCTGCCCGAAATCGGGGTTCACCGTGGCGTTGAGCGTGAGGTTGTTGGTGACCCCGTACTTGAGGTCGCCGCCGATCGTGTTCCGGAACGCCGTGGAGCGGAAGAAGGGGTTTCCGTCCTGTTCGTCGCCGGGGGCGCGCGTGGCCGAGCTCACCGCGTACGGGCGGATCTCCAGGCTGCGGGCCGGACGGATGCCGTCGAGACCGCGCAGCGTGCCGAAGGCCGACACCAACCGCGACCCATCCTCCGGTCGGGGCGCCCACAGGCTCGTCTCATCGGAGCGGGCCAGGATGCGCTGGAAGTTGATCCCCCACACGGTGCCGCTCCCGTCGCGCGGCCTGGTGAACCGGAGCTGGGACAGCGGGATCCGCAGCTCGGCGGTCCACCCCCGGTCGTCGGTGTAGGTCGCGCTCTGCCAAACCGCGTCCCAGCTCGCGTCCGAGTTGGTGTCGTCGAACATCATCCAGTCGCGCTGCACGCCCGCCACGCTGATCGCGAAGACGAACGCGGTTCGGCGGTCGAAATAGCTGTCGAAGCCGACCGCGAACTCGTCGGTCGTGGCGGACTGGTCGCGGCGTGCCAGCCGGCGGATGATGCCCCCGGGCCGAGAGTCCCACATGCGGGCCCCGACGTAGATGGCTTCGTCCGTGAACAGGACGCGCACTTCGGTCTGCTCGGTCGCCTCGCGCCCGGGATCCGGACGGAACTGAATGAACTGCGAAGCCACCGGGGCCTCGCTCCACACCGGATCGTCGAGGCGCCCGTCGATGCGCGGGGTTTCGGACGCGCGCAGGGCCGCGAGGGAAGGGGCACCACCTGACCGCGCGCGTTCCGCGCCCGCCGGGGCTTCTCCGTTGGCGTCCTGTCCGATGGCATCCCGCGGCCCCGCCAGAGAAGCCGTCCCGAGGAGGAGGACCGCCGAAAGTCTCGGACCGACCCGCTTGAGGTCGCGATTCATCGCTGAGCCGTTCCCGTCGCAATTCGTGCGCCCGCATCGTGCGGGCCGCTGAACCCGGTCTTGGGACACGGGCTTTCGAGCGATGGTTGCAACCGTCCGTCGGGTGCCTCCATGCGCCGCCCGCTCGTCCCACCGGATGCGATAGGACGAGGGCCGGGCCCCGGACGTTTCAGGGAGGGGGCGGACCGTCCGTCCGCCGGAGGGTCAGGCTCCGCCGCGCATTCGCGCCAGGTCGGCCTCGGCCGCGATGTGCCCGAAGCCCGCCCAACCGGCGCCGGACACGATGCGGCGGAACGCCGTCTCGGCTTGCGGGCGGCGACCATTGTACAGATGCCAGTTCGCGACCCCGTACGCGAGCGCCGACCCTGACGGGTCGTCGGTGGTCGCATTCCACAGGGAGTCGGCCTCGATCTCGCCCTTGTACATGAGGAGCAGCTGGTGGTAGCTCGTGTTCTCGATCACATCCATGTCCGCCGTGATCGGCTCGAGCGCCGCGGCCGCCTCTTCGTCCCGTCCCAGTCGTCTCAGCGTCATGTACAGCCAATGCGACGTGGCGACGAGCATGTCGGGATTGCGTGACACGTCCAGGCATGCCCGGTAGGCGCGTAGCGCGCTCTCGAAGTCCCCTTTCAGGTAGTGGGCCAGACCGAGGTGGTAGAAGATGTTGGACTGCAGCGTGCTCGTTGGGACGTTGCGCGCGTTGGGCTGCCCGTCCGGCTCCACCTCGTCGGGGGTGCCCCGCACCAACTCGGCCGCCCGCGACAGGTCTTCGATCGCGCGGTCGAAGCGCCGCGTGCTGATGAAGCGATGTCCGCGGTGGCGGTACATGCGAGCGTCGCCGGGGTGCTTTTCGATGCCTTGGGAGAAGATGTCGATCGCCTCGTTGTACAGCCCGAGATAGGCGGTGCGGCGCCCCAGCCAGATGATCGCGTCGGCGTCGTCGGGGGATCGCTCGTAGGCTTCGCGCGCCTCCTCACGGTCGCGCACCTGCTGCACGCGCGCTTCCACCGTCGGCGCCGTCGGATAGAGCGTATCTCCCAGCAGCGACACTGCCTCGGCGCCCTCGGGGAGCGCGATCGCCTCTTCGGCCGGTGGCGCATCGTCCGAGCCGGCTTCGGCTCGACAGCCCAGGATGGCTCCTCCCACCAGAACGCAAGCGGATACCCGACGTGCGGCCCGAAACATGGCGTGCCTCCCGGGAAGGATTCCCCTCGGGTTGGACGTGGACGGCCGCGACCGGACCGGGCTTCGCCGACGAGCCCGTGCGGCCGTGCTTCGACCAGAACTCTAACGTGGCCGTGAACCCGCCAAAACCCGGACGGGTCTCGATCCGTAGGCTCCGGTGTGCGCCGCGCGGCTCCCCGGCGACGTATTGACCTGCTCCGGAGGGGCGGCGAAGCTTGCCTAACCACGTAATCTGCCACGAGAGGACACGATGACGGAAGAAGCCCGGGCCGAGGCCCGCACGGAAGAGCACCAGGTGCGCGGGGAGAATCTCGTCACGAAGGTCAAGGAGATCATCCGCGAGGGCAACGTCCGCCGCATCAGCATACGCAACGAAGAGGGCAGGGAGCTGATCGAGATCCCGCTCACGATCGGCGTGGTCGGGACGCTGCTGCTGCCCACGGCGGCCGCGATCGGCGCGATCGCCGCCTTGGTGACGAACTGCTCCATCGTAGTCGAGCGGGAGGACGGGGAAGGCTGAGGGGGAACCGACTCTTCATCTCCGGGCTCGCCGCCGGTCTGGTCTTTATCCTGGGCGGCTGGGCCCTGCACGCGATCGTGGGTCCGAGCCTCCCCGGTGCCCTGGCGGAGGCCCTGGAGGATCTGGGCCTCACCGACGGTCTCACGCCGGGGAACATCGCGTTGCGATTGGGCATGGGTGGGGTGACCGCCTGGCTGTACGCCGCTTCCCGCCGGAGGCTGGGGCCGACACCGTTCACCGCTTTTCGCATCGGATTGGCCGTCTGGTTCGTGGCCTATGCTCCCCCGATATGGGCCCTGGGCGGCCGCGGCGTCGTCTCGGGAGGCGCGCTGACGATGTTGGCGGCGTGGGGGCTCGTCGAGACGACGCTGGCGGCGATCGTCGGGGGCGCGGTGCACCGTCGCCTGCGCCGGCGCACCGCCTACTACTGACCCCCGACCGCGACCTCCCCGCCGATCGGAGGCGGTCGTCGCGGGGGGACATCTGCCGTGGGCCGACCCCCACCCGGGGTGGGCGCCCCTAGCACCAGCGGACGCGGACCCGGTACTCGATGGTCGTCTCGCCCCGCGACGGGACCGGGACCGAGAACTTGAACGTGTGCGCGTCGAGCTTCTCCGCTCGATGGCTGGAGCGGAGTATGTCCCAATCGCCGCCGATGGGCTCGATCACGTCGACCTCCACGTCCTCGTCCTTGTGGTTGCGCATCTGCACCTGCCAGGTGGACTCCGACGCGCAACCGCCCAGCGTCGTCCAATCCATCTGCCGCCTGTCGCCCACGACATCGAAGGCGTCGCCCATCCGAATCCTCACGCGCTCGTCCCGCGGCGTGTGATCGATTCGGTCCTCGCCGATGAACTGCTGGGCCCCCGAGGCGTCCTCCTTGTAGACGCGCACGATGCCCGCCGGCAGAGGCATGCCGAGGCGGTTGCGCTCCGAATTGTCGAACTCCAACGCCACGTCGACCTTCTGGTTCGAAACCACCTCCCCGTATTGGCCGCGGTAGTAGTGCGCCGCGCCGTAGAAGATAAGCCGCTTCTTGACGCCGAAGCCGGTCGCGTCGAGCAGCGTTACCTGCTTCTGCTCGTTGTTGCGGATGGTGGTGGGACGGCTCAACGAGTAGAGGTGGTACTCGAAGAACCCCTCCTCCGTGAAGCCCCGATTATCGGCGAACTGCGCCTCCGCGGCGCGCGCGGCCATCTTCATCATCTCGTCCCGCGCGCCCACGCGCTGGACGTCGCCGGCGACCAGCTTTAGCTCGGCGTTCTCGTACGTGGCGCCGGAATTGTTGCTCAGGGTGACCCAGCCCGTCAGGTCGCCGCGCGAATCGTCGGCGGAGATGACCATCACGTAGTCCGATTTCCAGTTGAGCTGGTGCGTCAGATAGGACACCTCGAGACGCTGCCGCTCGGCCCTGCTGTTGGCCAACCACACCAGCGTCGGCTCGGCGATGAGATTCTCCGGCACCTCGGGGAACGCGATGCGGCCGGGGTAGTTGAACGTGATCTCGTCCCCGATCTTCAAGATGGTGCCGTTGTTCACGGCCACCACCTCCGCCTCGACGGCCTCCTCCCGCTCCGTCTGGGGATCGTAGCGGTACACCCGCACCGTGCGGCCGACGTATTTCTCGAGAAGCTTCTGCGGGCTGAGCAGGTCGTACTGATAGTTCTGCTCCAGCACGTCGAAGCGGCCGGCGAGCGGCCGGACGTGCACCGTCTCGGTTTGGATCGCCGACGCCACGTCGCCGTATTCGAGCTCCACGGCGCCCACGCCCACGGGCACGGCCCGCACCTCGCGCACGAGCCCGAAGTTCTGGTTGTACACGGTGATCGTCACGGACTCGCGATCCGCCCGGGACGAGCGTACGCGGGGGACCTCGAGTGGCCCGCTCCGCACGAGCGTGTCGCCCGTCACGACGGGGTCCACCGCGGCGCGTGCCCGGGGGCCCTCAGGGCGACCCGGCAGGGCGAGCAATCCCAGGGCGACCGCCGTCGCCAAGCCTATGCGCATCATCTGCCTCTCCTCGATTCGACCGGTCTCGAGACCGGAGTCACGGCTCTGTCGGCGTCGCCGGGCCACACGGCCGCGGGCGCCCCGCCTCAGCCGATAACGACGTGCGAGTCCGCCGGCCTTGCACACGAGCGTCGCATCGCGCCCGGTCCGACCTCGACCGGGCCGATAGCGGGCCCCGGCCCGACCTCGACCGGGCGGGTGCCACGCGCCGGGCCGACCTCGACCGGGCCAGGTGGCCCACCCATCTTGATCCTCGGTGCGCCTCGACCCTCTGCCGCCCGGAGCCGCATGCACGTGAAGCCGAAGACCCGAGTCGCCCCGGCGATCGCCGCATTGCTCGCTTGGAGTATCGTCGGCCCCAGCGCGCTGGCGGGGCAGGTGGAACGGACCGCTGCCCTCGGCGCGCTCTCCACGTCGTTCGAGGATCTCGCCGCCACCGTGAGCCCCGCCGTGGTGCAGATCTTCGCCAGCGGGCTCTCCATCCGACGCGGCGCCAACGCGCGCGAGAGCGTCGTCTCCCGTCAACGCGCCAGCGGGTCGGGGGTGATCGTGGACCCGTCAGGCTACATCGTGACCAACGCGCACGTCGTGTCCGGTGCCACGGACGTGCTGGTCTCCATTGCCGAGGCGGTCGGCGACGAGTTCGGTCGCTCCATCCTCAAGCCCCAGCTACCGCTGCTGCGCGCGCGGGTGGTGGGGAGCGACCCCGAGACCGACATCGCCGTGCTCAAGGTCGAGCGCGACGGGCTCCCGTTCGTTCCCTTCGGCGACTCGGACGTGCTGCAACAAGGCGAGCTGGTTTTCGCCTTCGGCAGCCCCCTCGGTCTGGAGAACTCCGTCTCGATGGGCGTCGTGAGCTCGGTCGCTCGGCAGCTCGAGCCCGAGGCGACGATGATCTACATCCAGACCGACGCGGCGGTGAATCCGGGCAACAGCGGGGGGGCGCTGGTGGATGCACGGGGCCGCTTGGTCGGGATCAACACGCTCATCCTGTCGCGCTCCGGGGGGAGCGAGGGCTTGGGGTTCGCCGCCCCCGCCAACATCGTCCGGGCCGTGTACGAGCAGATTCGCGAGAGCGGGCGCGTCACGCGGGGCTCGATCGGCGTGCGGACGCAGACGGTGACTCCGATGCTGGCCACGGGCCTGGGACTCCCGCGCCAATGGGGCGTGATCCTGAGCGACGTTCAGCCGGGGAGCCCGGCGGCGCAGGCGGGGCTGCGCCCGGGCGACATGTTGCTGCGCCTGGACGGAAAGCTGATGGAGAACGCCCGCCAGTTCGACGTGAACCTGTATCGATACCCGCCGGGTCAGCAGGTCACGCTCGAGCTGCTGCGAGACGGCGCGCCGCTGGCCCTGCAGGTCACCGTCGGCCAGCGCTTCGAGTTCGAAGACCCGTTCGCGGCAGCCCTGTCATCGGATCGAAACCTGATTCAGGAGCTCGGGATCTTCGCGGTCGACCTGAGTCGCGTGTTGCACCTGGTCCCGAATCCGCGCAGCCGCCGGGGGGTGGTGGTGGCCGCGTTCACGCAGAACTCGCTGGGCACGGAGAGTCCGTTCCGGATCGGCGACGCCATCCTGGCCCTGAACGGACAGCCCGTCGCCGACGTGGAGGGCCTCAAGCTGGCCCTGGCGGGCTTCCAGCAGGGCGACGCGCTCGTATTCCACGTCCAGCGCTCGGGGCACCTGAGGTACGTGGCGGTGGAGGTCGGCTGGTAGCGGGGGCGCGACCGCCCGACGGGACCCAGCCCCCCACCGTCACCAGCGAATGAGCGCGCTCCCCCAGGTAAATCCCGATCCGAAGGCCGTCAGACAGAGCAGGTCACCCGGCTCCAGCCGCCCCTCTTCGACGCACTCGTGCAACGCGATCGGGATGCTCGCCGCGGTCGTGTTGCCATAGCGTTGGATGTTGTTGTACACGCGGTCGTCGGGCAGCCCCAGCGCCTTCTGCACGGCCTGCGAGATCCGGAGATTGGCCTGATGCGGGATCAGCATGTCGATGTCGTCGATCTCGAGCCCGTGCTGCTCCAGGGCCTCGCGCACAGCCTCCGGCATGCGCTGCACCGCGTGCTTGAACACCTCGCGGCCCTCCATGGCGGGCCGCGTGAGTCCAGCCTCGATGTGTTCCTGCGTGATGAGGGGATCGTACTTGGAGGCGGGCGCCTCCACCCAGAGCTTCTCGGCGTGCCGGCCGTCGGCGTGGATGTGCACGGAGAGAACTCCCCGTTCCGGCCCCGCGCCGTTCCCCTCGCTCTCCGCGGGCCCCACGATCACGGCGCCCGCCCCATCGCCGAACAGGACCGCCGTGTCGCGGCCCGCGTCGTTCTTGTGCAGGCCCGTGGAATGGACCTCGGTCCCGATCAGCAGGACGCGGCGGTACCGACCGATCCGGATCCAGGCGTCGGCGACCGACAGCCCGTACAGGAATCCGCTGCACTGGTTGCGAACGTCCAGACACGGGATCCCCTCGAGCCCCAGCTTGCGCTGGACGAACACGCCAGTGCCGGGAAAGAAGTGATCCGGCGAGAGCGTGGCGACGATGACGCAGTCGATCTCGCTCGGCTCCATGCCCGCGCGCTCGAGCGCCATCCGCGAGGCCGCGGCCCCGAGGTCGGAGCCGCCCACGCCGTTCTCGACCCACCGGCGCTCCACGATGCCCGAGCGCTGCTGGATCCACTCGTCGGACGTGTCCATCATGGTCGCGAGCTCGTGGTTGGTGACGACCCGGTCGGGGACGTCCAATCCCGTGGCCAGGATCTGACTGCGCACCATGTCTCGCCTCTCCGTGACTTCTGGGTCGTGCGGCCCGGCGCGGGCGCCGCGACCGCCGAGACACCGGCGCCGGTCCGGTGGGTCCGTTCGGGTGTGGCCCCGGGCCGCGGACCGGCAAGATCGCGCCGGCCCCGCGCTCGGCGCCAGGCGGTCCGCCCCCCGGGCGTTCCGCGCATCGACCGATCGCGCCAGCGCCGGCGGGGATCGCCCGCCCACACCGCGGGGGTCGCGCTGGACACGAAGCGCCCGGCGGGCGCGTTCATTCGTGTGGACGACCCGCCCCGGCGATATTCTGCGGAGCCGGCGTCGGGCGCGGACGGACCCCGGCCCGGGCTGCGCGTTCTCAGAGAGCGATGAGCGAAGACAAGAGGACGAGAATCCCCGTTCTCGGGGACCTGGCCACCGACGGCGGATCGTTCGATGACGAGGTCACGGCGATTCTGTGGCGCCGCACGCGTCTCATCTTCCTGACCGGTCTCGTGGCGAGCGCCGTGGTATTCCTCATCAACCGCTGGTACGGGCTACGACCGGTGGCGCCGGCCCTGGTACCGTGGCAGGCCCCGGCCCACCTCTTCCACCCGCTCTCTTTCGCCGTCGCGCTGGTCTCGGTCCAGGGCGGTCGGCGCACGCTCCGCCGAATCCAGCAGGTGGCCTTCGTCACCGTGGCCGTCAACCTGGCCGTGATGATCCCGTCGATCGAAGCCTTCTACCCCGACCGCGAGTCCTTTTTGGCAGTCGGTCTGCTGCTCTTCACGACCGCCGCGTTCTTGCCGTATCGCGCCGCGCAGGCGTGGCTCGCGGGAGGCGCCGTGGCGCTGAGCGCCGTGGCCATGTTCGCGATTCCGGCGCTCGTGCCCGAGGTGGCGGCGTATTGGGACGGCTTGGGAGCGCGCGTCGCCTCGTTCGAGCGGGTCTGGCGGCTCATCGGCGTCGCCCTCATCGCCGGCGTCTCGGTGCTCGTGAGCCGCAACCTCTACGCGTTGCAGCGGAGCGCGCAACGGGCCCAGCGATTGGGCAACTACCTGATCGAGAAGGAGCTCGGAAAGGGAGGGATGGGCCAGGTGTACGTGGCCCGACACGCCATGATCTGCCGGCCCACGGCCGTGAAGGTCATGACGAGCCCGGACGGCGACGGGCGCGCCGGGCTGGCTCGCTTCGAGCGCGAGGTACAGCTGTCTGCGTCGCTCACGCACCCCAACACCATCACGATCTTCGATTTCGGGCGTGCCTCCGACGACACCTTCTACTACGCCATGGAGTACCTGGAAGGGTTGGATCTGCAGCGCATCGTGGAGCGCTTCGGCGCCCTTCCGGCCGAGCGGGTGGTGTACCTTCTGCGCCAGGTTTGCGGGTCGCTCGGGGAAGCGCACGCCCGCGGCATCGTGCACCGCGACATCAAGCCATCGAACATCTTCGTCACGCACCGCGGCGGCTTGTACGACTTCGTGAAGGTCCTCGACTTCGGACTGGCCCGGAAGGTCAAGGAAGGCGCCGATTCGGGCCTCACGAAGACCGGCATGGTGTTCGGGACGCCCCAGTACATCGCGCCGGAGTCGGTATACGGCGCACAGCGCAGCGATGCCCGATCGGATCTCTACAACGTGGGGGGCATCGCCTACTGGATGCTCACGGGCCGACCTCTCTTCCCCGGAGCTACGAGCCTGGACCTGATCATCGACCACGTGAAGACCGTGCCGAAGGCGCCCTCCGAGGTCACCGATGCGCCCATCCCGCCGGAGCTCGAGGCCGTCGTGATGCGGTGTCTCGAGAAGGACCCGGACGCCCGCTACCAGACCGCCGAAGCGCTCCTGCAGGCCCTGCAAGCGGTGCCGCTGGAGCGGCGTTGGACGCAGGAGCTGGCCCGCGCGTGGTGGGAGCGTCACGCCCCCGACCTGGTGGCCCATTCGGCGGAGGCGATCCGGATCCGACGCCAGCGCGCCGCCGCGACGGCGAGCGCTCCCCCCTGATGCGGCCTCGCGATGCGGGCCGCCCGCGCCTTGCGCCCGTTTTCAAGCTCCCCTGAATATTCGGCCGCCGCGACCGTGAGACGGCGGAACCGACAACGAAAGAGGGAGCCGACGTGAGCCCGAGAACAGGGAGTCCGGACCACCACATCGCGCGGCGCCTCGGCGCGGCCACGCTCCTCGCGCTCTTCGGCGCCGCGTCGGCGGTCGCGCAGGAGCCGGGGTCGATCATCACCGACCGTCCCGATCAGACCGAATCGAGCTTCTCGGTGCCGGGTGGCTTCGTGCAGGTCGAGTTGGGGTGGACCTACGCACTCGAGGAGACGAGCAGCAACGAGATCCGCACCCATTCTCTCCCCCAGGCCCTCGTGCGAGTCGGTCTGGGCGGAGGGGTCGAGGCCCGGGCCGGGTTCTCCGGCTTCGTGTCCGAGGACGAGTCGTTCGGCTCGGTGGGCGGGGCCGATGCGGAGCGTTCCGGGGCCGGCGATGCATCGCTCGCCGTGAAAGTCGAGGTCGCGCGCTGGTCGGGGGGGGCGCAGCTGGCGCTCCTGGGCGGCATTACCGTGCCGATCGGCGAGGAGGGGTTTTCGAGCGAGCGGGTCGATCCATCGATCAAAGTGTTGTTCTCCAACCCGGTCGGAGAGCGCGTGTCGTTCGGGTACAACGTGGGTCTCGTGTGGGTGACCGAGCCGGTGGGCGTGGTGCTAGACAACCGCGTTCCCGCCGGGGAGGGGCTTCGCCGCACCAGCGCGGCTCGCACCGCTCGCGTGGGGAGCCTGTCGTCCCACCTGGATACCCAGCTCCAGCTCCCCTATACCTTCTCGATCGGCCTGAGCCTCGCGGAACGGCTGGGCGCCTTCGTCGAGAGCTTCGGCGCCTTCGGCCTCTCGGATGAGCGGTCGGACGTGCACAGCCTGGATGGCGGGTTCGTGTTCGGCCTCTCCGATGGCGTCCAGCTCGACACGAGCGCCGGCGTGGGGCTGAACGAAGCGGCGGCCGACTGGTTCATCGGCGCGGGCTTCTCGGTGCGGCTGCCGCGCTGACTCGCGGCGTCCCGCACGCGGTCGCCTCGGAGTCTCACCCGGGGATGATCGCCTCCAGGCGGGCCAGCACTTCGTCGCGCAGCAGGGCGAGCGAATCGCGCTCCGTCGCGCCCAGTCGGCGCGCCGCCAGCGTCCAGGCGCTCTCCACGGCCTCCGCGGCCTCGTCGATGTCCTCCTGGCGCCGCAGGCGGACGCCCGCATCCAGACGCTCGATCAGGTGCCCGTAGCCGAATCGCAGCGCGTCGTACAGCCAGTGGTTGGGGGCGAAGCGGGCGACGGTCCGCACGTCCTGGAACGGCGCGCCGCTGTCGGGCCCCCTGACCACCATGGCCCGCAAGGCGTGGAACGTGGAGTGGCGGGGCAGCCCCAGCGCGTTCAAGGCCGCCGACAGGTACACGCTGGCGTGCCGCTCCGGCTCGAAGGCCCAGCCCAGGTACATCCACTGCGCCCAGTTCGGGATCGCGCTCTCGATCTCCTCGCCCGTCTGCCGCGAGCGGCGCGCGGCGTTCCCCACATCCCACCAGCTGTCGTGCAGGACGCGATGGATCGGCGCGCGCTCTCCGGTGCGCAGCATGTGCTGCGCGACGAGGGACGCGATCCAGCGTCGAGTCTCGAAGCAGTCGTCGGGCCGGAAGCGGTCGAACGGCTCCATCACGCACGGGGCCTCGGCGTTTGCCGGATCGCGCTCGGCCACGCGGAGCGCGACCACGGTGAGCAGGAGATCGTCTACGGCGTGGGTGGCGTGATACCGGGCCAGGCGGTCGCGGCCCACACCCGCCTCGCTCGGGTGGTCGAGCACGGCGTCGGCGATGGCGACGTCAGGCATCCAGTCGAGATTCCCTCCCTCGAGGGACCAGACGGGGAATGGGAGCGCGATGGGCACCGCGAGGGGGTCGATCGCGGCGAGGCCCGTCGCCGTGAGTCCGGACGGCCAACGATCGCCTCCGAAAAGCGACACGGCGAAGTCGGCATCGCCCGCGACAGGCCGGCCCCCTGGCTGGAACAACCGCAGGTCGCGCGCTGCCGGCAACGTGGGAAGCGTCCGGACGTAGGCCACGATGTCGTGCGCCGTGGGGGTGTCGACGTGCGCCACCGCCCGCCGCACGATCGTCGTGTCGGGGAACGCGAAGAACTTCAGATCGATGCCGTCGCGCGACGAATGACAGGAGGCGCACGACGCTTCGAACGCCTCGAGGCCGGCAGCGGCGTTTCCACTGATCCCGGGCGGCTGGGCACGCGGCCCCAGCGGCTCGTCCGCGCCGCATCCGATGAATGTCGCCAGGAGGAGAGTGGTCCACGGAGGTGCGAGGGGGCGGTCGGGACGGGTCGCGTTCACGGGACACCTCGCTGCGGCGTTCGAAGTCGGTGGACGTCATCGAATTGGACGCCGCCCCCGCTCGTTTCGTTAACGGCGACTCCGCCCCGCGAGCGACGGGCACCCCGACGGGCGACACCATCCGCACGGGGCCGCCGCCACGTGGCGGCGGCGGGCGCAAGTCGGTATCTAGCCAAGCACGAGCCTCGGGCCAACGGGGGCGTGAGTGGGCGCGGACAGTCGAGACCCCCGGCGCGGGCCATCGCGCCGGTCCGAGCGCTGGCGGCCGATCGTAGGAGGACGCGTGAAGCGACCCGGGTCAGGGAGGTCGGGGACCGGATGGCGATGTCGCGGGGGGCGAGCGGGCCGACGCCGGCCTCCGCGTCGCCACCGCCCCTGGGCGCGCCGCGCCCTTCGAGGGTGGCACGCGGCGGTGATCACCCTGGCGGCGTGCGGGGACGGGGCCCCCCGACCGCCGGCGGAGGCCCTGGAGCGCATCGAAGTCCAAGGACTCGCGTCGCACACCCGCACCCTGGCCTCGGACCCGTTCGAAGGTCGCGCGCCCGCGAGCGCCGGCGAGCGCCGCACGCTGGACTACCTCGCGCGCTCGTTCGGCGAAGCGGGCCTGGCGCCCGCGGGGGCAGAGGGGTGGTTCCAGAGCGTGCCGCTGGTCTCGATCGAGGCCGACCCCGACATGCGGCTCGAGGTGGATGGCGCGGGGCGCCGCCTTACGCTGGCCTACGGCGCCGACTTCATCGCGTGGACGAAACGGGTCATCGATGCGAGCGCTCTGGACCGCTCCCAGCTCGTCTTCGTGGGCTATGGCATCGTGGCGCCCGAGTACGGATGGGACGACTACGCGGGGCTCGACGCGAGCGGCAAGACGGTCGTGATCCTCGTCAACGATCCGGGTTTCGCGACCGGGGACGCCGGGCTCTTCAACGGCCGGGCCATGACGTACTACGGCCGCTGGACGTACAAGTACGAAGAGGCGGCGCGTCAGGGGGCGGCGGGCGTGCTCATCGTGCACGAGCCGATGGCGGCCGGCTACCCGTGGGAAGTCGTGACGGGGAGCTGGTCCGGACCCCAGTTCGGTCTCGTCGCCGAGGACGCCAACCTCTCGCGCCCGGCGGTCGAGGGCTGGCTCTCGCTCGAGGCCGCGAACACCATGTTCGCACGCGCCGGGCTCGACCTGGAGGCGCTGAAGAGTGAGGCCTCTCGGACCGGGTTTCGCCCGATCTCCCTCGGGCTCGACGCGAGCGTCGAGATCCGCAACCAGGTGACGCGATCCAGCTCGAGCAACGTCCTCGCGCTGGTGGAGGGGTCCGAGAGGCCCGACGAGTACGTCGTGTACATGGCCCACTGGGATCATCTGGGGAGGGATGACCGCCTGGAGGGAGACCCCATCTACAACGGCGCGGTCGACAACGCGACGGGCACGGCCGGCCTTCTGGAGATCGCGGAGGCGTTCTCGTCGCTGCGGCCGGCTCCCGCTCGCTCCGTGCTGTTTCTCGCCTTGACCGCCGAGGAGCAGGGACTTCTGGGCTCCGACTTCTACGCCGAGCAGCCGCGATACCCCCTCGAGCGCACGGTCGCGGCGATCAACATGGATGGCCTCAATACGGTGGGGCCCATGCGCGACATCACGGTGATCGGTCTGGGGAGCTCCGAGCTGGACGACGAACTGGCGGAGGTGGCCGCGCGCGCGGGTCGCGTCATCCGCCCCGATCCCGAGCCGGAGAAGGGGTTCTACTATCGCTCCGATCATTTCAACTTCGCTCGCCGTGGGGTGCCCGCGCTATTCGTGAGCGGCGGAATCGATCACGTCGAGGGCGGCGAAGATCATGGCAGGCGCATGCGCGCCGCGTACACTGCCGAGCGGTATCACAAGCCCTCCGACGAGTTCGACGAAACGTGGGACCTGCGGGGTGCGGTGGACGACTTGAGGCTGTTGTTCGAAGTTGGGTACCGTCTGGCACAGAAGACCACCTGGCCCAACTGGCGTGAAGGAAACGAGTTTCGACGCCGCCGGGACCAGATGATGGACCAGGAGGTGGAGGGCCGCTGACGCGCGCCCCCACGGCGACGACGAGACAGGAGGTGGTATGAGGAACCGATTCCGCGCGTTGATCGTACCCGCGCTCGCGCTGGCCTTCGTGGCGCCGGGGTGCAACGACGACGAGCTGCTGGGGGGCGGGCCGCCGCCCGATCTCACCGGGACGTACACGCTGCAATCGTTCTCATCCGCGGCGACGGGCGGCTTTCCGCTCACCCCGCCCACGGTCACCGGCACCTTCACGCTCGTGCAGACCTCGAGCTCCGCGACCGAGGCGTCTGGGACCCTCGAAGTCTCGATCACCGTGCCGGATGGCATGGGTGGGACCAACACCATCAACGATCAGGGGACCTTCACCATCCGCTCGAACGGGACGTGGGAGCAGAGCGGGCAGCAACAGCAGGGCTCGGGCACCTACACCCTCGCGGGCAACGTATTGACCGTCGAGGTCACGAGTCCGCAACCGGCGGTGAGCACTTCGGTGTGGCAGCGCCAGTAGGAGGCGTGCGCCCGGTCCTGGCGGAGTCGAGTTGATGCGGCCCAACACGTCGGGTCCGCGGTCGTTTCGCCTCGCGCTCCTGGCGGCCGCGGCCGGCGCGGCGGGGCTGGGGGCGCAACAGATCCCGTCCGCGACGGGTCGGACGATCGAGGCCGAGAGCGGTGCTCCGGTACCCGATGCCAGCGTGTTCGTGGCGGGCACCGCCGTCCAGGTGCTCGGCGGGGCCGACGGACGATTCGTCATCCCGCCGCTGGCCGCGGGCGCGTACACCGTGCGCGTCGTGGCCGATGGGTTTCGCCCGGCGGAACGGGAGTTCACCGCGGCCGCCGGCCCGCCACCCGAGCTGACGATCGCTCTCGAGCGAGCCGTGTTCGAGGTTCCCGCCCTCGTGGTCACCGCGAGCCGCGAGGCCGCCTCCCCCGGGGACGCGCCCGTGAGCGTGTCCGTCATGAGCGGCGATGAGATTCGGCGCCGCAACGTCATCAGCCTCCAAGAGGCGCTACCCTTCGCCCAGGGCGTGATCTTCAACGCGGGCCAGATGGACATCCGGGGTGCGACGGGCCTGGCGCGTGGCGTGGGCAGTCGCGTTCTGATGCTGCTGGATGGGCACCGCGTGCTGTCGGGCGTGGGCGCCTCGATCGAGTTCGACGCGCTTCCGGTGCTCGACGTCGAGCGGATCGAGATCGTGAAGGGCCCCCACTCGACCCTGTTCGGGACCAACGCTCTGGGCGGCGTGGTGAACGTCATCACCAAGCGCCCGCCGGCCGAGCCCGAGACCGTGGTGCGCGCCTACTACGGACTTTTCGACACGCCCACAGGGGACTCGTTCACC
>JBFIOX010000006.1:0-20102 GCA_041610455.1 Gemmatimonadota bacterium | reverse complement strand
TACGCCATCCCCGACGTCGAGGCTGCCATCCTCACCCTCGAGCCCGGGGCCGAGGGACGCTTCGAGGTGCGGTATCCGGACGACTTCGGCACCGAAGCGCTGGCCGGCTCGACCCGCACGCTGATCGTGCGCCTGGTGGACGTCCGGGCAAAGCGACTCCCGGAGCTGGACGACGATTTCGCCCGGCAGGTGGGTGACTTCGAGGACATGGCCGCCCTGCGGGCCGCGGTGCTGGACGATCTGCGAACCCACCGCGAGCGGGAAGCCGAGGATGCGGTGCGCGAGAAGCTCGTCGACGAGGTGATCGACGCCAATCCGTTCGAGGTGCCCCCGAGTCTGGTCTCGCGTTATCTTGACCGGGTGGTGGAGGCTCCGGAGGGGGCCGATCCGGAGCGGGTGGAGGCGGCCCGCGAATCGGTCCGACCGGCCGTCGAGCGCCAGATCAAGCGCGACCTGGTGCTCGAGACCCTGATCGAGCGCGAGGGACTCGCCGCGACCGCCGAGGAATTGGAAGCCCGGCTGGCCGAACTCGGCAGCAAACAGGGTTTGAGCGCCGCCGAGGTGCGCCGGCGATTGAGGCGCGAGAAGCGGCTCGAGACGCTGCGTCGGCGGCTGGCGGAGGAAAAGGCGTTCGAGTTCCTGCTCGCCGGCTCGGAGGTGAGCTGACGCGCGGCTCGGATCGCTGGCGGACCAGTGGGCAACCGGGGCCGGTTACGGGGTAGGAACGGACAGTTCACAGCGGGTTCAAACGAGGCGACAGCGAGGGTTCATGCCGATATACGCGCCGTACGTGATCGAGCGGTCGAGCCGGGGAGAGCGGACCTACGACATCTTCTCGCGGCTCCTCATGGATCGCATCGTGTTCCTGGGCTCGCCGATCAACGACGAGGTGGCCAACGTCGTGATCGCCCAGCTGCTCTTCCTGGAGGCCGACAACCCGGAACGGGACATCAACATCTACATCAACTCGCCGGGCGGCAGCGTCCAGGCCGGGCTCGCGATCTACGACACGATGCAGTTCCTCAACGCGCCGATCGCGACCATCTGCATGGGGATGGCGGCGTCGATGGGCGCCTTCCTGCTCGCGGCGGGCACCAAGGGCAAGCGCCGGGCGTTGCCCAACGCCCGCATCATGATTCACCAGCCCTCGGGCGGATCGTACGGCACGGCGGCGGACATCGAGATCCAGGCCAAGGAGATCCTCTACGCCCGCGAGCGGCTGAACGCGCTGTTGGCGAAACACGCCGAGCAGCCGCTCGAGCGGGTGGCGGAAGACGTCGACCGGGATCGTTTCATGTCTCCTCAGGAAGCGCTCGAGTACGGCATCATCGATCACGTCGTCGAGCGCCACGCCGAGGTCGAGGGGAACGGCCGGCCGGCGGCCGCGAAATAGGGCCTGTGCGCCGAGCGGGAACGGTTTTCGCACCACGAAGGTCTTGTTAGTGCAGGCGGACCACACCCGGGAGCCAGAGAGCGACGATGCCCAGCGATAAGCACCTGCGCTGCTCTTTCTGCGGAAAGTCCAAAGACGCGGTCAAGAAGTTCATCTCGGGCCCCAACGTCTATATCTGCAACGAGTGCATCGCGCTCTGCAACGAGATCCTCGCCGAGGAAGAGGAACGCGAGCAGGCGGGCCGCTTTACGGAGGTTCCGACCCCCTCGGAGATCAAGGAGACGCTCGATCAGTACGTGATCGGGCAGGAGATGGCGAAGAAGACGCTCTCCGTCGCCGTCTACAATCACTACAAGCGCATCAACCACCGGAACCTGGTCGACGACGTCGAGATCGAGAAGTCGAACATCTTGCTCCTGGGCCCCACAGGTGTGGGAAAGACGCTACTGGCCCAGACCCTGGCGAGGATCCTGCAGGTACCGTTCACCATCGCCGACGCCACGACGCTCACCGAGGCCGGATACGTCGGCGAAGACGTCGAGAACATCCTGGTCCGTCTGCTCCAGGCGGGCGAGTACAACGTCGCCGAGTGCGAGCGCGGGATCGTCTATATCGACGAGATCGACAAGATCGCGCGGAAGGCCGACAATCCGTCGATCACGCGCGATGTGTCGGGCGAAGGGGTACAGCAGGCGCTGCTCAAGATCCTCGAGGGCACCGTGGCCTCGGTGCCGCCGCAGGGCGGGCGCAAGCACCCGCAGCAGGAATACATCCAGATCGACACCAAGAACATCCTGTTCATCTGCGGCGGGGCGTTCGATGGGCTCGAAGAGATCATCGAGGAGCGCCAGGGCAAACGCCAGATCGGCTTCCAGGACGACGGCGAGCGGCCGGCGGGCATCTCGGACGCGGAGAACATCCTGGCCGCGGTCGAACCCGAGGACATGCTGCGCTACGGTCTCATCCCCGAGCTCGTGGGACGGCTCCCGGTGCTGGTCGCGCTGCACGATCTCGACGAGGACGCGTTGGTCGAGATCCTCGAGCGTCCCAAGAACGCGCTGCTCAAGCAGTACACCAAGATGTTCGAGCTCGAGGGGGTCGGGCTCACCCTCGACCCCGAGGCGTTGCGCGCCATCGCGCGCAAGACGATCACCCGGGGGACGGGAGCGCGCGGGCTACGCGCCGTCCTCGAGTCGATCATGCTCGACGTCATGTTCGAGTTGCCCGGCCGCATGGACATTCGCGAGGTGGTCGTGACCCGCGAGACCGTGGACGAGGGAAACCAGCCCTTGCTCATCCTCGAGCCCGAAGCGGAGCGCAAGGAGGCCTGAGGTCCCGTCCTGCGCCGCGGCGCGCGCCCGCGCTGGACGTCGTCCGCCCCGGGGCCCGCGTCGGTGACCGGCGGTGAGCCAGAAGCCCCGCCGGGTCAAGCAGGTCGAGTTCGCGGGCGCGATCGCGTCGCCCGGCCAAGCCCCCCCCCGCGATCTGCCCCACGTCGCCATCGTCGGGCGCTCGAACGTGGGCAAGTCATCGCTCATCAACCGTCTCGTGGGACGAAAGAACCTGGCGCGCACCTCGAAGCGGCCCGGACGCACCCAGGAGATCAACTTCTTCCGCGTCGACGATCGCTTCATGTTCGTCGATCTTCCCGGATACGGCTTCGCCAAGGCACCCCGGGAAGTGCGCGAGCGGTGGGACCGCCTCATCGACGCGTATCTGGGTCACACCGAGGAGCTGGCGGGGATCATCCTCCTGCTCGACGCGCGACGCGGACTGACCGGCGACGACGAGGCGATGGTGGAGTACCTGGCGCGCCTCGGACTCCCGACCCTGTTCGTGCTCACCAAGATCGACAAGCTCAACCGGGCCGGCCGGCAGCGCGCCGGCGAGGCGCTGCGCCGGGCCTTGGGGGTGGAGGAAGACCAGGTGCTCGAGACGTCGGCCAAGACCGGCGCGGGGATGGGAACCCTCCTGGCCAGCGTGGACGCCCTCTTCGAGTCGGCGTAGGCGCGCGCCCAACGGCAGGCCACGCCCCGTGGTGACGGCGGTCGAGCTGCTGGCGGGAATCGTGTACCTCCTCATGGGCGGCGACTTGCTGGTACGCGGCTCCGTGGCCCTCGCCCGCCGCTGGCACCTCTCCCCCATGCTGGTCGGCGCGACCGTGGTCGCCGTAGGGACGTCGGCCCCGGAGCTTTTCGTCTCGGTGCAGTCGGCGCTGGGGGGTCACGCGGGGCTGGCGATCGGCAACGTCGTCGGAAGCAATGTCGCCAACCTCCTGCTGGTGATCGGATCGCTGGCCATCGTGTGCCCGGTCGAGTCGGACGACCGGACGCAGGTCGGGGATATCGCGGCCCTGCTGGTGACCAGCGCGGCGTTCGTCCTGTTCGCCTGGTCCGGAGGGCTGGTGTTTTCCGAGGGGCTCATCCTCCTGGCGGGGCTCCCCCTGTTCATCGCGCACAAGGTGCGGCACGCGCGTCGTGGGCTGCTCGACCGCGAAGCCGTGCGCGAGGGTCGCATCGACTGGGTCCTCGGGCTCCCGAGCCGCACGTGGCTCATCGTGGTCTTTCTCCTCGTGGGGGCCGTGTGGCTGCCCCTCGGGGCCAACCTGCTCATCGGCGCCGCGACGGTGGCGGCCGAGCGGCTCGGCGTCTCCGAAGCGGTGATCGGGGCGACCATGGTGGCCGTGGGCACCTCGCTTCCCGAGCTGGCCACGGTGCTCGTGGCGGGAGTCCGTCGGCAGGTGGACATCGCCCTCGGCAACGTGATCGGGAGCAACGTGTTCAACGTGGTGGCCGTGATGGCGACGGCCATCGTGCTCTCGCCCGGCCCCCTCGAGGTGGGGGAGCAGTTCCGCGTGATCGATTTTCCGGTCATGTTGGTCGCGAGCCTGGTGGTGGCCTTCTACGCCGTGCGCGGTCGGGCCATCCGGCGTGGGACGGGGATCGTGGCGGTGATCGCCTACGCGGCGTACGCGATCACCCTGTTCGTGGTCGGCTGATCGGGCGGGTCGGTCTTGGGGCGCACCATGCGGGCGCTTCTACAGGTCGATCTCGTATTGCTTGATCTTGCGGTACAGCGTGCGCTCGCCGATGGCCAGCTTCTCGGCGGCCTTCCGGCGATTCCCTCCCACGTCGCGCAGCGTGGCGATGATCGCCTCCCGCTCCAGCTCGGCCATGGTCATGCCGGGTCGGAAGGCGATGCCCGGCGAGCCCGCCCCGTCATCCTGCGGCTGCCCCTCGCGGCCGACCCACGTGTCGTTGGCGGATGCGGGCTCCGGGACCTCGATCGCGGTCCCGGCCCATACCTCGCTTTCGAATGCCTCGAAGTCCCGGGTCTTACGCTTGTACGCCTCGAACTGCTGCTTCAGGTCCTCGACATCGACCTTGAGCGCCACCAGCGTGCGAAACACGAACTCGAGCTGCTCGGCGCTCGCGATCTCGGCCGTGGCGGACTCGAGCACGGGCGGGGGCAGCTCCCGGACCGGGAGCAGGCTCGTGCCCCTCCCGGAGCGGATCTCCCGCGGGATGTCTTCGGGCCGGATGACCGCGCCGGGCGCCAGGACGACCATGGACTCGATGAGGTTCCTCAGCTCGCGCACGTTCCCGGGCCATGAGTACTCGAGCAGGATGTCCATGGCTTCGGGCGTGAGGCCTCGGAACTCGCGGTCGTGCGCCCGACTGAACTCGTCGATGAAGCGGCGGACGAGGATCGGGATGTCATCGCGTCGATCGCGCAGCGGAGGGAGCGCGATCTGCAACACGTTGAGCCGATAGTACAGGTCGCGCCGGAACTCGCCCATCTCCACCGCTCGCCGGAGAACCCGATTGGTGGCCGCGATGACCCGGACGCTCACTTCGATCTCGCGATCCCCGCCCACGCGCATGAAGCGGCGGCTCTCCAGAATGCGGAGGAGCCGCGTCTGCGTGGGGGGCGGCATCTCCGCGATCTCGTCCAGCAATAGGGTGCCGCCGTCCGCCAGCTCGAACATCCCCCGCCTGAGGGAAGTGGCGCCCGTGAACGCGCCCTTCTCGTGGCCGAACAGCTCGGACTCGAGCAACGACTCGGGAAGGGCCGCGCAGTTCACCGCGATGAAGGCCTTGCCGCGGCGCGGCGAGAGGCGATGGATGGCGCGCGCGACCAGCTCCTTGCCCGTGCCGCTCTCGCCTGTGAGCAGCACGGTGCTGTTGACCGGGGCGATCATGTGGATGCGCTCGAGGATCTCCCGCACCGGCTCCGTGCGGCCCACGATCCCGGTCTCGCGCTGCAGCTCGTAGCGATCGAGCTGCGCCTCCAGCACGACGCGAACCTCTTCGGGATCGATCGGCTGGGCCAGCACCTCGTCCAGCTCGTAGGTCTCGCACAGGCGGCGGCGCGCGTCCGCGTCGCCCCCCTCCATCACCGCGATCACGGGCGGACGCGGGATCTCGGCCTCGAACACCCGCCGGAGCGCCGTGGACAGGCGTTCGTCGGGGGGTGCCGTGAGGATCAGCGCGACGTCCTCGGCTCCTCCCAAGCGCCCCTCCACCTCGCGCGTCGTCTCGACGAAGATCACCTCGTGCTCGTCGGAGAGCAGCGCCTCTCGAATCGGCACGGCCGACTCGACCGCCCGCCCATCCACGAAAACCCGCGCCATCAGCTTTCTTCCTCCGCCGATGCCTCCGGATGCGAGGTGTCCCCGCGGAGGAGGCGCACGGCGTGCTCCAGCAGGGGCTCGAGCACCGCCAGCCCGTCCCGGACGCCACCCGGGCTCCCCGGGAGGTTGACGATGAGCGTCCGGCCACGGATCCCGGCCAGTCCCCGCCCGAGCGCCGCGAAGGGGGTGGACGCCGCCCCCGCCGCGCGCAGCGCCTCGGCGATGCCGGGCGCCTCGCGCTCGAGCACGGCGCGCGTGGCCTCGGGCGTGACGTCGCGCGCCGCCAGCCCCGTCCCGCCGGTGGTGACGACGAACTCGACCTCCCCCGAGTCGGACCACTCCGCCAGCCGCGGCGCGATGGCGGCGGTCTCGTCGGGCACGACGCCCGCCTCGGCGAGCACGTACCCGCGACGCGCTACCCATTCGCGTATGCTCGCGCCCGACACGTCTTCGCGGGCCCCGGCGTGCACGCCATCGGACACCGTCAGCACCCCGACCCGCACCGGGACGCTCATCGCTTGAGGGAGCCCTCCGTGTAGAACGGCGTGCGCACCACTTCGCCGGGGACCGGCCGGTCGCGAATCACCACCTCGACCCCGGCCCCGAAACCGGCCTCGGGGGGGAGATAGACGGTGGCGATGCCGTGCCCCAGCGTGGGGCTCATGGTCCCGCTCCGCACCTGGCCGACGGGCTCCCCGTTCCAGCGCACCTCGTATCCGGGGCGGGGAAAGCCGCGCTCGAGACGGCGGATCCCCCGCAAGCGCCGGGGCACTCCGCTCTCCTTCTGTGCCTGCAGCGCTTCCCTGCCGACGAAATCGCGCTTGTCGAACTTGACCAGCCACCCCAGACCGGCCTCCAGCGCGGTGGTCTCGTCATCTATGTCGCTGCCGTACAGGGCATACCCCATCTCGAGTCGGAGCGAATCGCGCGCTCCGAGGCCGGCGGGCGCGGCCCCGGCCTCCTCGAGCGCCCGCCATACCGCGACCGCCCGCTCGGCCGGGGCGTACAGCTCGAAGCCGTCTTCCCCGGTGTATCCCGTCCGGCTGATCGTGCAGGGAGTCCCGGCCACCTGGCCCTGCGTGAACGCGTAATACGGGATCCCGCCGAGGTCGGTCGGAGTGAGGGGCGACAGCATCTCCGCCGCGGCGGGGCCTTGCAGCGCGATCAGCGCGATGCGGTCGCTCTCATCCTCCAGGGCCACGTCGAACGACGCCGCGAGGGCGGTGAGGTGCGCCCAGTCCTTGGCGATGTTGGCGGCGTTGACCACCAGCCGGAAGTCGTCCGCAGCCATCCGGTACACGAGCAGGTCGTCCACCACACCGCCGTGCTCGTGGCACATCGCGGCGTACTGGGCCTCGCCCGGATCGAGCGCCTCGGGATCGTTGGTGATCGCGTACGAGACGAACGGAAGGGCGTCCGCTCCGGCGACCCGGAACTCGCCCATGTGCGACACGTCGAACATTCCGGCCTCCTCCCGGACGGCCTGATGCTCGGCCCGGATACCGTTGGGATACTGCACCGGCATGGCGAAGCCGGCGAACGGGACCAGCTTGGCGTTCAGTCGGACGTGCTCGTCGAACAGCGGCGTCTTACGAAGTTCCTCGCTCAACGGGGGCGCTTCCCTTCTCGCTGGGTTCGATGTTCAGTCGCCCATCAACATGGTGAGGATGGCCTTCTGCACATGGAGTCGATTCTCGGCCTCGTCCCACACCCGTGATCGGGGCCCGTCGATCACCTCGGCGGCCACCTCCTCGCCCCGGTGGGCCGGCAGACAATGGAGGAAGATCGCCTCCGGGGCGGCGCGCGCCATGAGGTCGGCATCCACATGGTATCCGGCGAAGGCGATGGCGCGCTCGGCGGCCTCCTCCTCCTGGCCCATCGAGGCCCACACGTCCGTCGTCACGACCCGCGCCCCGTCGGCGGCCTCGGAGGGCTCCCGGAAGAGCTCCGCCCGTCCCGCGCGGCGCGCTTCGGCCAAGATGGACGGGTCTGGATCGTATCCCTCCGGGCACGCCAGGCGCAGCGAGAACCCGAGCCGCACCGCCGCGTTGAGCCACGAGTTCGCCATGTTGTTGCCATCGCCGATCCAGGCCACCGAGACGTTGGTCAGATCGGGACCGAAGGCCTCGCGGATGGTCTGCACGTCGGCCATGATCTGACAGGGGTGCAGCAGGTCCGTCAGACCGTTCACCACCGGCACCGAGCCGTGCTCGGCGAGGGCCTCGGCGTCGGACTGGTCGAACGTACGGATCATGATACCGTCCACGTAGCGGGAGAGGACCCTGGCCGTGTCCGCGATCGGCTCCCCGCGGCCCAGCTGAACGTCGCGGGCGGACAGGAACAGCGCCTGCCCGCCCAACTGGTACGCTCCGACCTCGAACGAAACCCTCGTCCGCGTCGAGCTCTTGGCGAACAGCATGGCGAGGGTCTTCCCCTGCAGTGGACGCCCCGCGGCGCTCGGGTCTCTCTTGAGCCGGTCGGCGAGGTCGAGGGCCGCGGTGAGCCGCTCGGTCGACCAATCGGCGATCGAGAGAAAGTGCTTGTTCCGATCCACGCGCACTCCTGTGGCTGCGGCCACGCGCACCGGGGGGCCGATGGCTGTCCGGCCCTTGCGGTCGAGGCCTTCCGACTTCGGCGCGGGGGGACGTGTGGCCGAGGCGCGTCGGCTCACCTCAGAGGATGTACCGGCGCAGGTCTTCGTCTTCCGCGATGCGGGCCAGCCGCTCGCGCACGAACTGATCGTCGACGGTGATGGTCTCTCCGGCACCGATCTCGGGCAGGTCGAAGAGAATCTTCTCCAGAAGCGTGCTGAGCACCGTGTGCAGCCGACGCGCGCCGATGTTCTCGGTGCGCTCATTCACCTGGCTGGCGATGCGCGCGATCTCGCGGATCGCCGCGTCCGTGAATTCCAGCCGCGTTCCCTCCGTCTCCGCCAGCGCCTGATACTGGGTGAGCAGCGCGTAGCGGGGCTCCAGGAGGATGCGCTCGAAGGCCGCCGCATCCAGGCTCTCCAGCTCTACGCGGATGGGGAACCTCCCCTGCAACTCGGGGATGAGGTCGGAGGGCTTGGAAACGTGGAAGGCTCCGGCCGCGATGAACAGGATGTGGTCCGTCCGGACCATGCCGTACCGGGTCTGCACGGTCGCGCCCTCTACGACCGGAAGGAGGTCGCGCTGTACACCCTCCCGTGACACGTCGGGTCCCACCGCGGCCCTCGCTCCCGCCACCTTGTCGATCTCGTCCAAGAACACGATGCCCATGTTCTGGGTGCGGTCGAGGGCTTGCTCCACCACCTCGTCCATGTCCACCATGCGGGCCAGCTCCTCGGAGAGCAGGATCCGGCGCGCCTCCGAGACCGTGACCTCGCGGCGGCGCGTCTTCTTGGGCAGCATGCCCTGCAGCAGCTCGCTCATGTTGAGGTCGAGCCCTTCCATCCCGCCGGACACATCGAGCAGCGGAAGGGAGCTCTCGGTCACCTCGATCTCGATCTCCCGATCCTCCAGGCCCCCCGCTCGCAGCAGCCCGCGCAGCTTCTCGCGGGTCCGCTGCTTGCGCTCGAGGTCGGGGGGGGCCGCCGCCGACTCCGCCGCCTCACCCGAGATCGACACGACGAACTGACGGCCGGCCGGCTCCTCGACGCCGTCGCGCGCCGCGGGCGGGAGCAGGAGGTCCAGGAGACGCTCCTCCACTTTGGCTTCGGCGGCCTCGCGACACTCGGCCTCCCGCTCGCCTCGCACCATGTTGATCGCGACATCCACCAAATCGCGGATCATGGACTCGACGTCCCGCCCCACGTACCCGACCTCGGTGAACTTCGATGCCTCGACTTTGACGAAAGGCGCCCCCGCCAAGCGGGAAAGACGGCGGGCGATCTCGGTCTTTCCCACGCCCGTGGGCCCGATGAGGATGATGTTGTTGGGCAGGATCTCGTCCCGCATGTCCTCGTCGACCCGTTGGCGGCGCCAGCGGTTGCGGAGGGCGATGGCCACCGCCTTCTTGGCGTCGTCCTGGCCGATGATGAACTGGTCCAGCTCGGCAACGATCTGTCGCGGGGTCAGCTGCGCGTCAATGGGCTCTCGGGCGACCTCGCCCGCCCCGCTCGAGCTCGCGATGATCTCGTGCGCCGGTCCGCCGTCGCTCGACATCCGGGTCAGTCGCTCGCTCCCTCGGAAAGCTCCAAGAGGGTGATCTCGTTGTTGGTGTACACGCAGATCTCGGCCGCGATTCCGAGCGCGCGGGTCGCGATCTCCGGCGCGCTGAGCTCCGAGCTACGGCACAGCGCCCGCGCCGCCGCCAGCGCGTAGGCACCGCCCGAGCCGAGGGCCAGGATCCCGTCGTCCGGCTCGATCACTTCCCCCGTCCCCGCGAGGAGCAGGCTCGTCTCGCGGTCGGCCACCGCGAGCAGCGCCTCGAGGCGCCGCAGGTAGCGGTCGCTTCGCCACTCCTTGGCCAGCTCCACGGCGGCGCGCGTGAGGTTGGATGGAAACCGCTCGAGCTGGGCCTCGAACTTCTCGAACAGGGTCAGGGCATCGGCCACGCTGCCGGCGAACCCCGCCAGAATCCGGCCGTCTCGCATGAGCCGAAGCTTCTTGGCGCGTGCCTTGATCACGGTCTCGCCCATCGTCACCTGTCCGTCTCCCGCCATCGCCACCGCATCGCCGCGCCGCACGCACACGATGGTCGTCCCACGAAACGGCTCCATCATTCACCCCCGCGCGGATGGGCTCGCGCGTGCACGCGCTTGAGCCGCTCGACGGACGTGTGGGTGTAGATGCGCGTCGTGCTCAGGCTCGCGTGTCCGAGCATCTCCTTCACGGAGACGAGATCGGCGCCTCGGTCCAGAAGGTGCGTGGCGAAGGTATGACGAAGGGAGTGCGTGGTGAGCGGTTCCCCTCCCGCGGCGGCCTGCAGGGCCGCGGTCACGTCCCGTTGGATCTGCCGGCGAGACAGCCGGCCGCCGCGCGCGGAGAGAAAGAGTGCCGCGTTGCCGGTTCGCGGCCGCCGGTCCAGGTAGCGCGCCAGGGCCTCACAGGCCCGCCTACCCAGGGGAACGACACGCTCCACCGAGCCCTTCCCCAACACGCGCACCTGCCCTCCTCGCAGGTCGACGCCCGGGCGATCGAGGCCGTGCACCTCGGACAGCCGGAGCCCCGAGGAGTACAAGAGCTCCAGCAAGGCCCACCGGCGAAGGGCCAGAAACTCGCCCTCGGAAGTGGCGGCCTCGCCCACCGCGTCGAGCAGGTCGCGCGCGCGCTCCTCGCTCAAGAAGCCCGGCAGGGGACGCTCGCGCCGCGGCGCCCGGACGAGCTTGGCGGGGTTGTCGGGGACCCGATCGGTGCGCCGCAGGAAAGCGTAGAAGGCGCGCACGGCCGCCAGCTTGCGCTGGATCGAGGATCGCTTGAGCCCGCGCCCCTCGAGCCAGCCCAGAAAGGACCGGATCGTGACGCGGTCGCCCGCGTCCCACCGCCAGTCGACCGAGCCCTCCCATTCGCCGAGAAACGTCCGCAGTTGGGCCAGGTCGCGCCGATAGGCCGCCACAGTGTGCTTCGACAACCGGCGTTCCCCGCGCGCGTACCGGAGGAAATCCTCTACCCACGCCGTCTGGCCGTCACCTTCGCTGGACCCGTTCCCCGCCGGCGCAGGCTCGACGTTCCGGGCCGGGTCGGCGCTCACTTCTTCGAACGCTTCTTGGGTGACTTGCCCCGCCCGCCCTTCGTCTTCTTCGCGGCCTGTCGCTCCCTGCGCTTCTGGAGGAGCTCGACCGCGATCGGCACCGTGACGTCCTCCGGCTCGACCCCCTTGGGGAGCGAGGCGTTCGTCTTGCCGTGCTTCACGTACGGTCCGTAGCGCCCGTTGTACAGGGCGATGGGCTTCTGGTCCTCGGGGTGAGGCCCCACTTCGCGTAGGGGCTTGACCGCGGCCCTACGGCCCCGGCGCTTGGGCATCGCGAGCAGCTCCATGGCCCGTGCGAAGGTCATCGAGAGCGGGTCGTCCTCCGCGGTCAGCGATCGGTAGTCGCCGTCGTGAACCACGTAGGGGCCGTACCGACCGATCCCCACTTTCACGGGGTGTCCGGTGTCGGGGTGCACGCCGAGATCGGCCGGCATGGCGAGCAGCTTCAGCGCGATCTCGAGCGTCACGTCCTCGAACGCGACGCCGTCCGGTAGGGAGGCACGCTTGGGCTTCGGTTCGCCCTTCACCGCGTCGCCGCACTGCACGTAGGGTCCGAACCTCCCGGTCATGAGGTAGATCGGATCCCCCGTCTCCGGATCCCGCCCGAGCTCGGTCGGCCCCTCCGCGCGACGCGCCAGCCATTCCATCGCTTGTTCGTCCTTCAGATCGGCCGGCGGGATGCCCTCGGGGAGCGGCGCGGTGAGCCGCTCGTCCTCCTGCTCGAGCTCCAGGAACGGACCGTACCGGCCGATGCGGATTCGCGGCCTCAGATCCGTCAGTACGACCGTCGAGGCTTCGCGGGGGTCGATGGCCCCTTCCCGCTCCCGCAGACGGGCCTCGAAGCCCTCCTCGCCGTTGTAGAACTCCTCGAGGTAGCTGCGCCAGTCGACGTGGCCCGCCGCGATCTCGTCCAACGAGTCCTCCATCGCGGCGGTGAAACCGGTGTCGACGAGATCGGGGAAGTGTTTCTCGAGCAGGGCGGTCACCGCGAAGGCGATGAAGGTCGGGATGAGCTGCTTGCTCTTCCGCTCTGCGTAGCCGCGGTCGAGGATCGTCGAGATGATCGACGCGTAGGTCGACGGGCGGCCGATGCCGTCGCTCTCCAACTCTTTGACCAACGTGGCGTCGGTGTACCGCGCGGGGGGCTTGGTCTCGTGGGCCAGGCTCTCCAGCTCGGTGCAATCGACGGTCTGCCCCTCGCGCAGCTCGGGGAGGATAACCTCCTGGTCTTCCAAGGCCGCATCGGGGTCGTCGGAGCCCTCCACGTAGGCCCTGAAGAAGCCCGGAAACTCGATGACCTTGCCCGTGGCCCGGAACAGGGCGTCGTCCGCCTCGACTTGGACGGTCAGATGTCGCTGGCGCGCGTCGGCCATCTGCGTCGCGATGGCGCGCTTCCAGACGAGATCGTATAGCGCCTTCCGCTTCCCCGTCAGGCCCAACTCGCCGGCCGTCGGCATCTCGGTGCCCGCCGGCCGGATCGCCTCGTGCGCCTCTTGGGCCCCCTTGGCCTTCGTCTGGAAGCGGCGCGGCCCCTTGCTCAGGTACTCCGAGCCGTACCGCGTCTCGACGCGCCGGCGCATCGCCCCGATCGCGCCCTCCGAGAGGTGCACCGAGTCGGTCCGCATGTAGGTGATGAGCCCGTCCTCGTAGAGGCCCTGCGCGATGCGCATGGTCTCACGCGCCCCGAGGTTCAGCTTCCGGTTGGCTTCCTGCTGGAGGCTCGCCGTCGTGAACGGGGCGTAGGGGCTGCGGGTCGACCGCTTCTCTTCCAGGGACCGGACGCGGAACTCCTCCGACGCCAGGCGATCGCGCAGGGCCGCCGCGGCGTCGGCATCGAGGTGGGTCACCTCGCGCCCCGGCTTGAGGGCGCCCGTGCGCTCGTCGAAGTCGCGCCCCGCCGCGATGGGGACGCCGTCCAGGGCGATCAGATCTGCATCGAAGGCGCGACCGTTCGACGCCAGGTGCGCCCTCAGGTCCCAGAACGCCGCGCTGCGGAACGCGCGGCGCTCCCGCTCGCGCTCGACCAGAAGCCGCACCGCCACCGACTGGACTCGTCCCGCCGAGAGGCCGGGGTTGATCTTCTTCCAGAGCAGCGGCGACAGCTTGTAGCCGACCAGCCGGTCGAGGATGCGCCGGGCCTGTTGCGCCTCGACCCGGTCCAGGTCCAGCTCGCCCGGATGCTCGAGTGCCGCCAGCACGGCATCCTTGGTGATCTCGTTGAACGTGATGCGCCGGAAGCGCCCATCCGCCTCTTCGCCCCCCAGCGCTTCGGCGATGTGGTAGGCGATCGCCTCGCCCTCGCGATCGGGGTCGGTGGCCAGGAGTATGGTCTCGGCTTTCTTGGCCGCGCTGCGCAGCTTCTTGAGCACCGGCTCCTTGCCGTCGATCGTCACGTACTCCGGCTCGAAACCGGCTTCTACGTCGACCCCCAGCCCGCTGCGCGGCAGATCGCGCACGTGCCCGACGGATGCCTCGACCCGATACGCGCCCCCGAGGTAGGACTCCAGCGTTCGCGCCTTGGCGGGCGACTCGACGATGACCAGGTTCTTCACGTTCTCTCTTCGGCCCTATGCCTTTCGGGGGCGCCAGGTGGCGCCCCGATGCGATCGTGCACGAGCGCCGCGACCCGCGCGGGCTCGACTCCCTCCGTGTCCACGGCGTGCTCCGCCTCGGCGTATGCCGCGCGACGCTGCCGCAGCTGCCGCTCGAGCGCGCGCCGCGGCTCGTCACCCTGGAGCAATGGCCGCTCCGGCTCTCCCGGCCGTGTCAGCCGATGGATCGCGGTTTCCGGCCCCACTCGCAACCACACCCGCACGCTCCCCTCCCAGGACCGCTGGATATCGCTGCGGGCCATCCAGCCGCCCCCCGTCGCCACCACCACGCCCCGCCGGCTCGCCGCCAGGCGGGTCGCTTCGGCCTCGAGCTCCCGGAAGCCGGCCTCTCCGCCCGCCCTGAAGATCTCCGGGATCGTCTGACCGGCCAGCGCCTCGACGACCGCGTCGAGGTCGATGAACTCGTACCCCATGCGGTGGGCGAGCAGCGGCCCCACCGCGCTCTTGCCCGCCCCCGACAACCCGACCAGCCACACGCTACGAGGCGCCGTCATCCCCGTCGCCCGCGGAACCGATGCGGTCGAGGTAGGAGGAGACGTTCCGCCGCATGTCGGCGAGCGAGTCGCCTCCGAACTTCTCGATCCAGGCGTCGGCCAGCACGAGCGCCACCATCGCCTCTCCCACGATGCCGGCCGCCGGCACCGCACACACATCGCTCCGCTCGCGCACGGCCTTGGCGGGCGCGCCGGTGCGCACGTCCACGCTGTCCAAGGGGCGTCGCAGCGAAGAAAGCGGCTTCATCGCGACGCGCGCCACGATCGGTGCTCCCGTGCTCATGCCCCCCTCCAACCCGCCCGCATTGTTCCCCCGTCTGCGGTAGCCCCCCGACAGGCGCGCGCCCGGGTCGGCCTCGATCTCGTCGTGCACCTCGGATCCACGGCGACGCGCCGCCTCGAAGCCCATGCCGATCTCCACCGCCTTCTGGGCGTGGATCGAGAGGAGCGCGCCGCCCAGGCGCCCGCCGAGCCGCGTCTCCCAGCTCACATGACTACCCAGCCCGACGGGGACGCCGTCGGCCACCACCTCGAACACGCCTCCCAGCGAGTCGCCGGCTCGCCGCGCCTCGTCGATGGCCAGCACCATGGCGGCGGAGGCTCGTTCGTCGAGGCAGCGCACGGGCGAGCGGTCCGCGACCTCGTTGATGGCCCGCGGCAGCGGCTCGGGCGGGCTCGCCGCCACTTCCCCGATGCGCACTACGTGACTGCCGATGCGCACGCCGAACTCCGCCAGGAGCCGCTTGGCCAGCGCGCCGGCCGCGACGCGCGCCGCGGTCTCGCGGGCGCTGGCCCGCTCGAGGATGTCGCGCGCGTCGTCCCGGCCGTACTTGAGCATTCCGGCGAGATCCGCATGGCCCGGCCGCGGCAGATGCACGCGACGCAGCTCCTCTTCCGCGACGGCGTCGGGCCGGGGCGCTTCTACCGCCATGGCGACCGTCCAGTTCCGGAAGTCCCGATTCGGGATCCGGATCGCGACGGGCGCGCCGATCGTCTCGCCCAATCGGACGCCCGCGAACAGCTCGCCCGCGTCGCTCTCGATCAGCATGCGCCCGCCGCGCCCGTGCCCGCCCTGGCGCCGCGCCAGCTCGCGGGCGATGTCGTCCGGCATCACGGGGAGGCCGGCCGGCAATCCCTCGAGGATCGCCACGATGGCCGACCCGTGGGATTCACCGGCCGTCGTGAGCCTCAGGCGTCTCAGCACGGCAGCGGCCCCTGTGTTTCCGTCTCGGTTTCGCCCCGGCCCGCGCGGCCCGCGGGGCGATCGGATAAAAAAAAGGCCCGGCGCGCGGCCGGGCCCGGAAAGTGAGGCTGCCTCCTTCGCGGAACAAGCGGCGGGACGGGGCCTCTCGCGTGAGACCGCCGCCCCGCTCGCTCGCTCAGCGCGCGTCGTCGGCGCCGCGCGGGAAGATGATGTGCGGCGTCACGAGGATGATCAGGTCTTGCTTCACCTCGTTCTGCTTCGTGGTCCGGAACAGATTCCCCAGAATGGGCAGATTCATCAGCCCCGGGATCCCGCTCTCGCTGCGGCTCACCTCGCTGAGCGTGAGGCCGCCGATCACCGCCGTCTCGCCATCGTCCAGCAGGAGCGTGGTTTCTCCGATCTGTTTCTCGAAGATGAAGCCGACGTCGGACAGTCCCACCTGCAGACCCGAGCGCTCGGCCGACAGCGCCAGGAGGATCTGGTTGTTGTTCGTGACGTGCGGCTGGACGTCGAGGATGATCCCCGTGTCCTCGAACTGCACGTTGATGGTCGCCTCCTCGCTCTGCGCGCCGCGCTCGAGCACCCTGATCGGGGTCCGTTCACCCACCTGGATGCGGGCGCGCGCGTTGTCGACCACCTGAATCGACGGCGCGGCCTGGACATCCGACAACTGGTGCTGCTCGAGCGCCTCGATGAAGCTGAACAGCGAGAACTCGCCGAACGTCACGGCCGTGAGGATCTGCAAGGCCGGCGACACCACCCGGTCGTTGGCGTTGGCGAGCGCGGCGATCGCATCGCCACCCAGGTTGACCAGCGTCTCGTTCGTGCGCCGGAAGAAGGCCTGATCCGGCACGCCGTCACCGTCGGTGTCGACGAGCTGCGGGGCCTCGTTCGGATCGGGGACCTCGATGATGTCGTTGATCCCCTGCTCGATGAACCCGAACTCACGTTCCTTGAGATCGTATACGATGCCCAGCTCCTGGACGTCCGTCCGATCCACGAACACGATCTTGGCCTCGATGGCGACCTGCGGCATGCGCTTGTCGAGGGACGAGACGAGCGTGTCCATGCGCGCCACCACCGACGGCGCGTCCGTCACGATGATCGAGTTGGTGCCGGAGTAGGCCACCACCTGACCACGGTCGGGCGTCACGAGGTTTCTGAGGGCGCGAGCCACCGAGTCGGCGCTCGCGTAGTTGATGCGCATCACCCGTGTCTCGGTGAGCAGCTCGTCGCGTGCCTTCAGGTTCTCGAGCTTATCGACGACGATGATGCCGCTCTCCGACGTCTTCCAGCCGAGGTTCTGGGCCGAGAGAATGGCGCTCAGCGCCACATCCCAGGGCTGGTTCTTGATGTCGATGCCGCGCACCACCACTCCGGCGGCTTCGCCGTTGGGCACGATCGACACGCCGGCGAACTCCGAGAATCCGGCCAGCACGTCGAGCATGGTCGCGCTGTCGTACGCGACCGAGATCCGCGGCTGCGCCTGCTGTACCGCCGGCAGGACCGCGGGCGGCGGGCTCGCCGCCGTCCCGGCCGGCGCTGCCGCTGCCGGTGTTCCTGGCTCCGACGCCGGGCGCGAAGTCCCGGTCGACCACCCCGTGAACGCCTCGCCCGGATTCTCGAACAGGACGCGGATGACCCCATCGTCCTCCGCGACCCGGTACTCGAGCTCGCGGGTCAAGTCGAAGACGAGCCGCACCACATCGGGTCGGAACTGGCTCGAGCGCATGCGGATCACGCCGCCGCGTCCGATCGCCTCGTAGCTCGTTCTCGCGAGTCCGTGGCTAGCCCCCTCCACGTCGAGAATCAGCCGCGCGGGAGTCCCCAGCATGAAGTGGTGGACGGACACCTCCCCACCCACCAACACCGTGATCTCGGTCTCCGCTCCGGACGGCGCGATGCGTACCTCTCGAACGTCGGCAGGCGCTCCTCCGAACCACGCCGCCACCACGAAGGCGAGGATGGATCGAGCGATCATCCTGAAATCTCCTTGTCTTGCTTGACCTTCAGCGTCTCGCGACGGCTGATGCCGAAGCTCGTGATCACGAAATCCACCTCCATCGGGCGGATCGCGGCGACCCGGATCTCTCCGAGCACGTCTCCCTCACGGGAGCGGTATCGCCGTCCCGTCTTCCGATCCGTCAGCGTCGCGACGCTTCCGATCGCGGGGTTGTACAGCACCCCCGAGAGCGTCAGGTCCTCGAACTGCGGTCCGATTTGCTCGCCCGCGTTGAGCGGGCGGAACGGGTCCCGCCGCCCAACGGAGGGGTAGGTGAAGACCTCTCGTTCGTAGACCGGCGACGCCACGGTCGACGCCTGCGCGGTCGCGGGCTCGGCTGCCAGCGCGAGCGCGAGCGCCGCTACCGACGCGCACCCGGCCGCGGCCAGCCAGCCGCCCCTGATTCTCGACGCCGTCATCATCCCCCCTCCCGTGCCGCACCGCCGCTCGGCGGGAGCACGAACGTCTCCAGCTTGAATCGGGCGGTCACGAGCTGTCGGCCCGAGTTGGTGATCCGGCTGGGTCGGATCTCTTCGACATCCGGTCTCACGATTCGCGTGAACGACGCCACGCGCGTGAGAAACTGTCCGACGTCGTGGTATTCGCCCTCGATCTGCATGCCCCAGTTCTGCCGGTGGAAATAGCCGGCCGAATCGGGCATCGGGTCGGTGGGCGTGACGTTCACCAGGTCGAGGCCGAGCGCCTGCGTCTCGGAGGCGATGGCCTCGTAGATCTGCGGCACCTCGCCCTCGGCCGGGACGAGTCGCTGGAGCATCGCGAACTGCCGCTCGCCCAACTCCAGCTCCTCGCGGACCTCGTCGAGGTTCTGCACCCGCGCTTCGGCGACCTGGTTGGCGCGCTCAATCTGCTCTATGCGCTGCTCGAGCTCCACCAGCTCCTCGCCCTTCGGCTTCCACACGTAGAGGTAGAACGCCGCCCCGAGCGCCAGGACGAGAATGACGCTGAGCATCTTGTACTGATCGCTGGGTTCCTGAGGCAGAAAGGCCATGATCAGCCTCCGGTGGTGGCGACGATCGGCTCGGTGCGCCGAATGCCGTTCGCCGGCTCGGTGAACCGCGCCGTCAGCGTGAAGGCCTGGACGGTGAGATCGCCGTCATCGAGCGCCTGCTTCTGGCTCCCGAGGATCCGCACGTCCGTCACGTATTCCGAGGCGTCCAGGTTGCGGACGAACTCCGTGATCGCGAGCGGATTGGCGGCGATCCCCTGGATCTGGATCCCCACGTCCGGGAGCGGCGCGGTCTGCCGCAGCGAGCTCAGCCACGCCAGTCTCGGCAACGCCCGGCTGACCTCGTCGAGGAGATGCGGCCAGACGAAGCGGTTCCGGTCGAGTTGTTCGACCAGCGCGACGCGCTCCCGAATCTCCTGGCGTCGGGCCGTGAGGCTGTCGGAGACCTGCCGCAGGTCGGCCAGCCGGGCCGAATCCGCCGTGGCCACCTCGAGGCGCTCGTCCAGCTCGGCGACCTCTGATCGTTGCGTCCACCAGAGGAACAACGTCGCCAGCGGGACGACCGCGCAGATGGCGACGAGGGCCATCCCCCACGGGCTGCGCCCCTTCCGGCTGAGGTCGAAGCCGCTTCGAGCCGGCTTCTCGCTCTTGGCCGCGCGCTTACCGCGTTTCCCCGGACGCTGTGCTTCCGGTAGTAGATTGACTTCGATCATCCGCTTTATCGACCCCCGATCCTCACGTCATCCGCCCGATACGGTGACCGGAACGCTCAAGCCGCCTTTCGCAGCGCCAAGCCCACGGAAAGCATGAGCATGGGCGCCATCTCCTGAAGCTCCATGAAGTCGACCGCGTCGGCCTTGACCTGGATGCGCTCGAAAGCACTGGCGATGTGCGTCTCCACGCCGAGACGCTCGGCCAGCACTTCGGAGAGGCCGGCCACGCCGACGCCACCGCCGCACAGGTACAGACGCCCGACCCCGAGTCCGATCTCATCGGTCTCGAGGAAGGCTGCCGCGCGCTCGATCCCGCGTGCCACTTCCTGGGCGCGCTCGGCGAGGAACTCGCGCAGCGACTGGTCGGCGCCTTCGCCTCGCAAGGCGGCTTGGGCCTGCTCGGCCGTGAGC
>JBFIOX010000005.1:0-20145 GCA_041610455.1 Gemmatimonadota bacterium | reverse complement strand
CGTCACGTGGCGGTCCCGGGCCGGGCGCTCGGGTGGGGCTCGGGGGTCACGCGGGGGCGACGGCGTCGGGGTCCGGCGCCCGGTCCGGCCCGCCATCCGCCGGCTCGGCGGCGGGCCTCCCGCCCACCGGCCACTGGGCCGGATCGTAGTGCGCGAGGTACTCCTCCCGGGTGATCCAACCCTTGATCATCGACCGCGTCATCCAACGCTTCTCGGGCCGGATGGCGAAGTACACGTGCGCGATGACCAGCGTGATGAGGGCGACGCCGCAGAGGCCGTGCAGCACGAACACGAGGCCCCACGTCGCGTCGGACAGGAAGTAGGGATTGCTGTCCCAGAACGGCGTCTCGATGCGCAGCATCATGAGGAGGCCCGTCACGATCGCCCCGAGCGACACCACCGTGGCCGCGTGGTGATAGAGCTTCTGGTCGAGCGGGTATTTGCCCGTCCTAGCATCCGGATCGGGCTCGCGGCGGAAGAACCTGGCCACCGCGGCCCTGCCTTGGGCCACATCGCTCTTGCCCACCCAAACGGCCCGCCAATCCTGCTTGAGCGTGGCGTGCAGGATGTGGTACACGATGAGGAGCGTGAGGGCGACGCCGGCGATCCAGTGGATGGTGACCCAGGCGAACTGGATGCCCACCACGGGGAAGAAGGCCGTGACGAGGAGGACGAACATCGTGACGGCCATCAGCCAATGGAAACCGCGTGAGGCGGCGGAATGGCGCTCGACGCGCTCCGGGACCATCGCGGCACCCGCGCCGGACGGCCCGGATCCCGCCCCGTCGGCCGGGGTCGGGGCCGGGGCCAAGACCTTGAGATACAGGGCGTGGCCCACCACGAAGAGAATCCCCGCGAACAGCGCGGCCCACATGAGATCCCAGGCGACCCCGATGAGGATGTTCTGTCCCCAAGGGTTGGTGGCGTGTCTGAGAATCTCCATTTCAGGCCTCCATCATCGGCCACGCGCCACGCCCCCGCGCGAACGTGCGAGAGGTTCCGGCGCGGGGCGCGCCGGTGGGCGGGCGCCGCGTGGTCAGGCGGCGGTCCCGCGCACCGCCCTCCGCACCAGGTTCCGCGTGAGCGGGATCTTGTAGTCGTTGTGACGGAGCGGTCGAAAACCGCGCGTCGCCAGCTCGCCCGCCGCGTCGGCGGTGCCCGCGTCGGCCGGAAGCCCCGCCAGGAGGCGCTCGACGTCGCGCAGGCGCACCGGCGTGGGGGCCACCCCGTTGACCGCCAAACGGGCGCGCTCGATGCGGCCCCCCGACTCGACGATGGCCGCGGCCACGCTCACCAGGGCCCAGTCCCACGACTTGCGGTCGCGGACCTTCTCCCAATAGAAGCGCGCCCCCGCCCAGCTCCCGGGGATGCGCACGTGCGTCAGCAGCTCGCCGGGCTCGAGCACGGTCATGCGCGTAATGTCGATCGCGGGGCCGACGAAGAAGTCCTCCGCCGCCACGACCCGATCGCCGCCCCGGCCACGGATCATCATCTGCGCCCCCAACGCGATGAGCGCGGGCGCCGTGTCGGACCCGTTGACCGCCACGCAGCGGCTGGCGCCTGTCACGCAGTGCTCGCGGTTCATCGAGCGCGGCGTGCCCGCGTAGCAGATGTTGCCCCCGGCCCGATAGCAGGGCCAGCCGCCCCGGTAGTACCAGCACCGCGTGTCCTGGATCAGGTTGCCGCCCAACGTCCCCTGATTGCGGATCTGCGGGGTGGCCACCTCGGCGGCGGCCTGGGCCAGCACGCCGAAGCGCTCACGCACCTGCGGACTGCGCGCCACCTCGGTGAGGCTCGTGGCGGCCCCGATCTCGAGCCCGTCCCCGCTCGCCCGGATCCCGCGGATCTCGTCGATGGCGCCCAGCTCGACCACCGCCTCGGGCCGCTTGATGCGGTCCTTGAACCAGTCGAGGCTGTCGAGTCCGCCCGCCAACACCCACGAGCGGTCCCCGTAACGCGCCAGGATGTCCACCGCCTCGTCCACGCTCGCCGGCTGGAAGAGCTCGAACGAGGGGATCATGTCCCGGATGACGGCCATGTTCGGCTCCTCTCTACGCGTGGATCTCGAGGGGTCGGTTGGGCTGCGCTCGCCCCTCCAACTCCGCCAGGATCACGTCGGTCGTGAGGGGCGTGCGGCACAGGCAGGTGCCGCCAAGCGCGTCGGAGATGGCGGACGCCACCGCCGCCGCGCCGGCCCCCAGCGGCGGCTCGCCGATGCCCTTCGCGCCGATCGGCGTCTCGGGGTCGGGCGCGCCCACCGCCACCCAGTCCATCTCGAGGGGCACGTCGAGCATGCCCGGCGGCCTCGCGGTGTACAGGCGGTGCGCGAAGGGGACGCCCCACTTGGGATCGAACACCCACTTCTGGCTGCGCGCCTGACCGAACCCCTGCACCGCGCCGCCGTGCAGCTGCGCCGCCAGGCTGCGCGGGTGCAGTACCGTGCCGCAGTCCGTCGCCGCCAGGTAGTCCACGAGCACCACGTCACCGGTCTCCACGTCCAGCTCGACCCCCGCGAAGCCGATCACGAACGACCAGGTGCCGCCCTCGTGCGAATAGTTGTCCTTGGCAACGCCCATCAGCCCCTGTCCGGCGAGCGCCGTGGCCGAGCGGACGGTGACCTCGTTGATGTCGTCGGGCAGCGCGTGGCCCGAGTACTTGCCCCCCAGCTGGATGGCCCGCTGGGCGGCGCGCGAGAAGTCGAGCCCGCGCGACCGGTTTCCGCGCGCGAAGACGCGGCCGTCGCCCACGTCGTACGATTCCGGCGAACCCCCCAGATCGAGCGCCGCGATCTCCTGCAGCTTGCGCTTGAGATCCATCGCCGCGGCGTGATTGGCCCGCGTGTGCGCATGCGTGGTCTGGCTCCCCGCCTGGACCGAGCTGTAAGGCAGGTGCTGTGAAGAGTCTCCCCAGATGACCGCGCAGCGATCCCACCCTACGCCCAGCACGTCGGCGGCCGCGCGCGCCGTGTCCGCGAACGAGTGCGTCCCCAGGTTTCCGATGCCCTGGTGGATGTGGAGCTTGCCGTCGGGTCGGATGAGGAGCAGTCCGTCGAACCCGGACGAGCCCCCCACGAACGGGCTGAGCCCGATGCCCACGCCGGTCACCTTGGTCCCCCGGCGGCGCCCGCTGAGGCCCGACTTGGCGGTCCAGCCGAACTTCTGGGCCCCCACATCGATGGCCTCCCGCACGAAGGCGCTCGTCAGACGCCCGCGGTTGGGTCCGAACTGCGCGTCGTGCCCCGGCGCGTTGATGCGGCGGATGGCCAGCCGATCGACGCCCAGCTCGCGCGCCGCCTTGTCCATGAGCGGCTCGAGCATGGCCACGATCTGCGCCCCGCCGGGGGCCCGCTGCGCGGATCGCGGCGGCGTGTTCGTGTACACGGTGATGCCGCGGAAGCGCATGGCGGCCGGCTGATAGGAGAGGTCGGCCACCGTGCCGGCGGTCAGGTAATCCGTCGACCGGCCGTACGGACCGTGGTCCTGTACGATGAATAGATCGATCCCCGTCACTCGCCCGTCGCGCCGCCAGCCCATCTTGACCCACGCCTGGAACCCGGGACGTCCGCGCCCGATGTAGTTTTCCTCGTAGCGCGTGATGCGGAGCATGACGGGCCGCCCGATCTTGCGGGCCATGAGCGCGGACACCTGGTAGATCGGGGCGCCCGCGATCTTCGAGCCGAAGCCCCCTCCGCAGTACTGGCCCACCAGCACGACATCGTCGGGGTCCAGCCCCAGCTGCCGCGCTATGGCGCCGTGCGTACGGCCCGTGCTCTGGGTCGAGCAGTAGATGTGGAGCTTGCCGTTCTGCCAGTACGCCATGGAGCTGCGGGGCTCCATCGGGTGGTGCGTGAGCGACTGGTGGACGATGGTGTCCTCGAGCACCAGATCGGCCTCGGCGAAGGCCGCGTCGAGGTCGCCGTGCGTCCACTCGTCCGTGACCTCCCCCATCGGGAGACGCCCCTCCTCGAGCCCCGCGAAGGCGTCGCGCGGCCACTTGATGGTCTTGACTCCGCCCCCGTCGATCGTGTTGCCGTCCAGCCGCGCGTCGGGCCCTCCGGGGCGCAGGCTGTCGAGCGGGTCGATCACGAACGGCAGCGGCTCGAGATCGATGTCGATGGCCTCGATCGCATCGGCGGCCGTGGTCTCGTCCACGGCGGCGAGCGCCAGGATCGGCTCGCCCACGTACCGCGGCTCGTCGGTGAGCGCCTGCTCGCCCGGGGCGTCCTCCTGCGGGACCTCGTCGGCCCGCAGGATCCCGAGCACCCCGGGCATCGCGAGCGCGCGGCGCGCGTCGACGCGGCGCACGCGCGCGTGCGGCATGGGACTGAGGAGCAGCTTGGCGAACACCATCCCTTCGGCCCGGAAGTCCTCCGCGTACTTGGCGCGACCCGTGACCTTGGCGACCAGGTCGGGCGGCGAGATGTCCTGGCCGATCAGCTTCTCCGCCATGATCTACCTCCTCACGCCATGCGCCGCGCGTACTCGGCGGCACGCATGGCGGAGTTCAGGATCTTGTTGTAGTCACCGCAACGGCAGAGGTTGCCGGCGAGGGCGTGCGCGGCCTCCTCGCGCGTCGGCTCGGGGTTCTCGTCCAGCAGCGCGACCATACTCATGATGAACCCCGGCGCGCAGAACGCGCACTGGAACCCTCCCTCGTCCACCACCGCTTGCTGCACGGGGTGCAGCGTGCCGTCGGCGGCCTCGAGCCCCTCGATCGTCGTAATGGCGCGGTCGCGCACCGTATGGGTGAGGATCGAGCAGCCGTAGTGGTTCGTCCCGTCGATCAGCACGGTGCAGGCGCCGCACTCGGCCCGATCACACCCCAGCTTCGTCCCCGTCAGACCGAGCTTGTAGCGGAGCGTCATGGCGAGGGTCTCCTGCGGCAGCACATCGACGGGCCGTGCCTGGCCGTTCACGCGCAGCGTCAGGAGCCGCGGAAAGGTGGCCCGGACCGACGTGCCCGCGGCCAGAGCGGCGGAGGGCCGGAACAGATAATGGGCCGAGGAGACGGCCGCGCCCGCGGCGATCACGCCCTTGATGAACGTGCGACGCGATACGCCGGGAGGAGTGGAGACGGGCAGGATCTCGACATCACTCATGGCGAACCTCAAGTGGGAGATCGAACCGGATCGCGGCGTCGGGCGACCCTGCGCGCGCTCCCCGCGCGGGGAGCGGCGCGTGTAGGGAATCCTGCCATCGCTCAGGCGGCGGGACAAGTCGGGTCGCGCGCCCGAGCGCCTGGGTGCGCCGGACCGTGGGGCAGGTCGGGTCGCGTCGGGGGCCAGGGGGGGGCGTCGGGAATCGCCGTGTCCCGGAGCGTGACACCCTCGGAAGCGGGCCCGGCGAGCCCCGCGCCGGGCGCGCCTAGAGGATCTCCCAGAGGAGCGGGTTCAACGACATGAGCAGCACCCAGTCGCCCCGCGCCACGCACTCCGACGCGCCGCCCGCGTCGCACGCCCGCGGACCCTCGCCCAGTCCCCGGACCACGTCGATCCGCAGCAGGTCGTAGAAGAGCCCGAGGCCGAGGCCGGCCGCGGTGCGCACCCCGCCCGTCTCGACGGCCCCGAAGCGCGAGGCGGCATCCGAGCCCACTCCGCCGAGGGCGGTCCAACCGGCCGCCGCCGTGGCGCGCACCCGCACCCAGGGAGACACGAGGCCCCGCGACGCCTCGAGGCGCCACAGGGCGACCCGATCGCCGCCCCAAGCGCGGAACGGGAATCCCGGAAGGGTCCCGCGGCCCCCGAGGATGAAGAGGCGCTGCGACGGCAGCTCGCCCCCCGCGCCCCCCAGCACGAGATCGGAAGACCAGGCCCACGGGCTGCCGAGACCGCCCCGCTCCCCCCGGACCCGCGCGATGACCCGTGCGAACCCGAAGCTACCGATCACGGCGGTGGCGGCCTCCACCCGTGCCTCCGCCGACCACGCCGCGCCCAAGGCCCGGCCCAGCGCCACGCCCAACGATGCATCGAGCGCGGCGAGCTCCCCGTCGTCGATCGGCCGCACGGCTCGCAGCGCCCGGTCGCCGATGAAGGCCGTCCGCATGACCAGGGCGGCGCTCCGCTGCCGGAGCACCGAGGCGCCCACTTCGAAGCGCCCCGCGCCGACCTGGCGTGCCAGCCCGAGTCGTCCCCCGTCCTCGAAATAGGGATCGGTGTAGTCCTCACCTTCGAAGGCGAGGCCGAGCGTCTGGCCGACCCCGGAGGCGGCGGCGAAGGGACCCACGTCTTCCATGGAGCGCAAGGCGAGATCGAGCGTGCCCGACCAGGGCCCCAGCTCGTGCGTAAGGGTCACACGCGCTTCGGGACGCTCGATGCCGGTCGCGTAGCCGCTCCAGAGAGAGAGGGAGCCCGAGTCGCTCGGACGATAGGCGCCCCCTCCCCCCACCAGGAGTCCCTCCGCCCGCCGCGCTCGCAGCCCCGCCGAGGCGTTGGGCAGCGCGAGCTGGAATCGCTCGCCCCCGGCGAGCGCCCGGGGGCGCACCAACCGGCGCGCATCGCGCAGAGCCGCCTCGAGCTCGCGGTCGGAGCGGTCCCCTACCTCCAGCGGACCCCCGTACAGCGGGTCGGCCCACGCATCGAAACCGTCCAGCGCGGCCTCGGGAAGCGTGGCCACGCGTTGACCGTGCGCGAGCGGAAACTCCGGCTCCCCGTTCAGCCGATATTCCAGCACTCGCAGCCGCGTCCGAATGATGCTCTCGACCGGGAAATCGAACCACGACAGCGAGCGCGTGATCTCGAGATCCTGCTCGGCGGGCAGCCAATAGCGGCCCTCCCAGAGGGCGGAGCGCAAATCGAGGACGATTCGCACGAGATCGGGATCGCGATACGCAGCCGCGGTGAACGTGACGCGGAGGCGCGCGATGGCCCCCGACTCGCGGTCCACGAACATGGAGCCGACAGCCCCGGGGTCGGCCGCGTCCCGCGGCCGCAACTCCAGCTCGAACACGCGCACCGCACGATCGCGGATGCGGATCTCGAGCGAGTCGGCGAGACGGTAATCGTAGAACTCCGGCGCCCCCGGCGCGGCCGGGTGGAGCACGTTCCACACCTCATCGCCATCCCCCAGCTGGATCCGATCGCCGAAGTTGTCGAGCACCAAGCTCAGGTGGTCGATGTGGTATCGGATGTTGGTGGGCAGGCGGATCTCGTGGCGGCGGCCCACGATCGTCTGCAGCGCCCGGTTGGGCGCTTGCCAGCGCACGTCCAGCGCGATCTGGTCCGCTCGCACGACCTCCCGCTCGCCCTGGAACCCGGCCAGGAAATAGACGTGACCCTGGGCCGTCGCCTCGAACGCGCGCAGAGAAGTGTCGGCGTAGACGTGGGCGCGGGCCTCGATGGCGCGGGCGGCGATGGCGTGCGCCACCGGCGCGTTCCACGCCTCGGACGGTCCGCTGTCGGCGACAACGGGCGGCGCCGGACGCGGGCGCTCCTGCCCGTCCAGGGGCGCGAGGGCGCCGCCTCCGAGCGCCCAGAGGGCCAGCGCGCTCGAGAAGAGGCGGATGTGGCCGGTTGTATGCACGAGGGAGATGTACCGCGGCACCGGCGGCCCGTTCCGCGGTAGCGGGGTCAGCCGAAGAGGTCTTCCTGCGACTCCCCGTCCTCGCCCTGGTCGACCACGCGCCGCAGACGGCGCAGCCAGTACTCGATGTCGAATCCTCCCTCGTTCTTGAGCATGCGCTTCAAGACGGGCGAGATCTCGCGCATCGACTCGACGAGATCTTCGGCGATGGACCCGACTTCGGCGGCCCTGGCCTCGTCGGGCATGGAGGCCATGTCCTGCAGGATGGAGCCCTCGGCCCGCGACGCGACGATGGGTTCGGCGCGGTCGGCCACGAAGACCTCGGTCCGGCGCCCGGGCCCGCGCCCCTCCTCGATGGGGATGAGTCCCACGATCTGATCGGAGCGCCAGTACTTGGCGTAACCGAGGTGGATCATGCGGTCGCGCTTGATCTCCACGCTTCCTCCTGCATGCGTCTGCCGTGTGGCAGGAACAGTCCGGCGCCCCCCGACCGCGTGTCAAGCGTCCCCCGGTGCCCGCCGCGCGGCCCGCCCGCGGGCCCGGCGCGCGAGCCCCGCGCCGGAGGGCCGGCGTCGGAGGGCCGGCGTCGGTGGACCGCTTGATTGCTGCTTGAGCCGGGGCGGGAGCATCTTGGCCCGATCCATGACCAGACCAAGAACGATCCGGGATCCCCTCTGGGGCAACATCCGGGTGGACGGAGACGCCGCCGCGATCCTGGACGCGCCGCAGTTCCAGCGCCTACGGCGCGTCAAGCAGCTGGGGCTCGCACATCTGGTGTACCCGGGGGGAGTGCATTCGCGGTTCCTCCACGCGCTGGGCGTGTATCACCTGGCGACCCGGGCGATCGACGCCCTCGAGCGAGCCGGCCGGCTGGAAGCGCTCACCGCCGCCGAGCGCGACCAGCTCCCCGTGATCCGCCTGGCGGCGCTGCTTCACGACGTGGGGCACTACGCCTTCTCGCACGCCATGGAGGAGCTGGGTCCCGAGACGATCCCGGCCCATCACGAAGAGATCGCGGCGCGGTTCCTCGAGGCGGAGCCGATCCGAAGCGTGTTGGAAGGACATGGCGCCGGTGCGGCGCAGCTCATCGCCCGCCTCATCCGCGGGACCTCGTCGCATCCGCTGCAGGGTCTGGTCACGGGCTCGCTCGATCTGGACAAGATCGACTACCTGAGCCGCGATGCCCTGTTCTGCGGCGTCCCCTACGGCGCCGTGGACGTGGACCGCCTGCTCGACGCGCTGACGTTGGCGCGCGAGGAGGACGGAGGTCCGCTCGAGCTGGCCGTCACCGAGAAGGGGATCAGCGCGCTGGAGACGCTCCTCTTTTCCAAGTACCAGATGTTCCGGAACGTCTACTGGCACCATGCGGTGCGGGCCGCCACCGTGACCTTCGTGCGTCTCATCGAGACGGCCGTGGGTGCGGGCCTGCTCGCGCCGGACGAGCTTGCCGGACCGAGCGACGAAGAGCTCCTGACGATCCTCGGGGCGCGCGTGTCACGCGTGGCGGGCGGCGCCGCGCCCGACCCCTCTTCCTCCTTGGGGCGCGTCGCGGCGCTCCTGGGGGCGCTCGCGGACCGACGGCTCCCCAAGCGTGTCCTCGAGATCACCGGCGACGCCCTCCCGGATCGATTGCCCTCCTGGCCTTCGAGGGGTGGCGATCTGGTCGCGCGTCTTGAGCTGCGGCTTGCCCGCGAGTGGGGTCTGCCCGAAGGCGATGTCATGTTCGACTACCCCGGTTATCCGGGCATGCTTGAGCTGAGCCTGCTCCTCGTGCGGCGAGACGGGGCGGTCCGGCGGCTGACGACGCTCGGCGAGCGCGGCCTCATCGATATCCCACGGATCGGCCGGGCGCTCCATCATTCGGCCCGCGTTCTCCGAGTGTTCGCCTTCGGCGCGGTTCCGGCGCCCGATGCGGGCCCGCTGCTGGAGCTGATCGAGGCGTCGGCGGAGGACGTCGACGCGCGCCTGGACTCCGAGCGACCGATGTTCGACTGACACCCCTGGAGCGGCGGAGCCGCCTCAGACCGCCCGGGTCATGACGTCGACCACGACGGCGGTGGTGTTGTCGTGGCCCCCGGCCTCGTTGGCCGCCGCGATGAGCCGCTCCACGAGCTTCTCGGGAGCCCATGGCTCTTTGAGCAGGGCCGTGATGTGGTCCTCGGGCACCATCGTCATGAGGCCGTCCGACGCGAGGATGAAGCGGTCGCCGGATCTCAAATCGCCCTCGTGCAGGTCCACCGGCACCCGCGCCGTCGTGCCCAGGGCCCGCGTGAGCAGGCTGGAGCGGGGATGGGTGCGCGCTTCCTCCGCGGAGAGGCGTCCCTGGTTCACGAGCTCCTGCACGTAAGTGTGGTCTTCTGTGAGCCGCCGGACGCCGCCATCCCGCACCAGGTAGGCTCGGCTGTCCCCCACGTGGGCCACGACCCACCACCCGTCCGGCGAGAGGAGGAGCGCGGTCGCTGTCGTGCCCATGCCGCTCTTCTCCGGGTGCGCCTCTCCCTCGCCCAGGATGACACGATTGGCGTCGAGGATCGCGGCTGAGAGCCGCGCCGCCGCCTCCTCGCGGCCGGCTTCCTTGGGCAGCTCGGCCAAGCCCTCCGAGGCGCAGCGCACGGCCAGGGCGCTGGCCACCTCGCCGGCCGCATGCCCGCCCATCCCGTCGGCGACGATGAAGAGGCCGGGAGGATCGTCGGCCCCGAAGCAATCCTCGTTCTGCGTGCGGACGCGACCTACGCTCGACTTGGCTTCGTATCGCCATTCGAGCTGCGCGGTCACGAGACTATCGTCCCTCTGCGGTTCGGGGAGATCCAGGGGCTTGGTTCCGGATGTGGGTCCATTGCGGAAACGGCTTCAGAACATACTCGGCCCCCCCTCGCCCGGGGACAAGGCCGCCCGCCCGGGCATGACCGCGAGGCGGAGCGCCACGCGCTCCGGCGTGACGCGATCCCCGGAGTCCGGGAACCGTCCGACGCCGTCGCGCGTCCTAAGGCCGACGACGTAGGATACGCACGAATGACCTCAGGAGGCTCACGCATGGCTGGTTCCGGACCCCCGCGGGCCCGCACGATCGACGACCCGACGAGGGGCGACGAGCGCGCGGGGGTGGCCGGCCGGGAGCGCCCGACCCGGCGCCCGCTCCCCGTCGGACGGTCCCGGTCCGAAGCCCCCTGGGTCGCGCTCGATCATCTCGATACCCTGTGGTTCCAGGTGACGGGAACGATCTGCAATCTCCGCTGCACCCACTGTTTCATCAGCTGCGCTCCCGACAACCATACGTTCGAGTTCCTTACGCTGGCCGAAGTGCTCGGGTGGCTCGAGCGCTCGGAGGCGTGGGGCGTCAAGGAGTACTACTTCACGGGCGGCGAGCCGTTCATGCACCCGGACCTGCCGCGAATGCTCGGCGCCGCGCTGGAGCGCGGGCCCGCTTCGGTCCTCACCAACGGCACGCTGCTCCCCGACCGCGCCCTCGAGCCGATCGCGCGGGCGGCCCGGGCCTCCATCTATTCCCTCGAGATCCGCGTGTCGATCGATGGCCCCTCGCCCGAGACGAACGACCCGATCCGGGGCGCGGGGACCTTCGAGCGGGCGCTCGAAGGCGTCCGCACCCTCTTGGCGCAAGGGTTCCTGCCCATCGTGACCGCGACGCAGGTGTGGGATCCGGAGCGCGACGAGGAGATGCGGCGGGCCTTCGTGGACGTCCTGCGGGGCGCGGGCTATCGGTACCCCAGGCTCAAGATCCTCCCGTCGCTCCGCATCGGGCGCGAGGCCCGGCGGGCGCGCGGCTACGACGACCGGGAGCGCGTGACCCCCGAGATGCTGGATGGTTACGACGCGACGCAGCTCCTGTGCGCTTCCAGCCGCGTGGTCACCAGCAAGGGGGTCTACGTCTGCCCCATCCTGATCGACGCGCCGTCGGCGCGGCTGGGTGCCTCGCTCGATGAAGCGAGCCGCCCCTTCGCCATCGACCGCTCCGCCTGCTACACGTGCTGGCTGCACGGGGCCATCTGCTCCAACTACGGGGGGATCGGTCAGGATGTCACCTGAGCCGCGACGCCTCGCCGTGTTCGGCGGGGTGTACAGCAACCACCTCGCGCTCGCCGCGGCGATCGAGGACGCGCGCGCCCGGGGCGCCGGGGACCTCTACTGCCTCGGCGACCTCGGGGCGTTCGGCCCGCACCCGGACCGCGTGTTCCCGCTGCTCGTGGAGGCGGGCGTGCGCGTGGTGCGGGGCAACTACGACGACTCGATCGCGCGGGGTCTGGACGACTGTCAGTGCGGGTACACGGATCCGCGCGACAACTACTTCGCCCGCCTCTCCTACCGCTACACCTACCGCGCGACGAGCGAGCGCTGGCGAGCGTGGCTGGGCCGACTTCCCGACTCGCTCCGCCTCGACATCGACGGCGTCCGCATTCTCATGTGCCACGGAAGCCCGCGTCGCATGAACGAGTTCCTGTGGGAGTCAACCACGTCGACCCAGTTCCTCGCGACGCTCGCCGAAGCCCGCGAGGCCGACGTGATCCTGGCGACGCACACCGGGTTTCCGTGGCAGCGGCCGCTCCCCGGACACCGGCTGTTCGCCAACGTCGGCGTGCTGGGCCGTCCCGCCAACGACGGCCGAACCGACGTGTGGTACGCGCTGGTCGATGTGGCCCCGCCGGTCGACCGAGCGGCGGGCTCGGGTCGTGGGGACCCCGGGGAGGAGCCGCGGGCTCCCGCCAGAGTCGAGTTCGTCCCGGTGACCTACGACTACGAGCGTCTCGCGGAGGAAATGCGCCGGGAGGCGCTGCCCGAGGCGTTCATCGAGACGATCACGACCGGGTGGTGGACGACCTGTCTCGAGATCCTCCCGGCCAAGGAGAGGGCCCGCGGGAAGTTCTGAGGGTCGCGCCGGCGCGCTTCGGAGGGCCCGTGGCGCGGCGCTCCCGAGCCTCGCGTCACGTTGCGACGGTTTCAGACTGCGTCTAGCTTGCCGTCGCGCGTCGTGCACACGGACCCGAGAACGGGCTCATTTCGACCGAAACGATGCCTCGAAACGGTCGCGGGTCGACCGACCCGTCCGGCGGCGTACCGACCGTCCTCGACCTCTACCTCGAGGAGCTGAGCCGCTACCCCCTTCTCTCGGCCGACGAGGAGGAAAACGCGGCGCGCCGGGCGCAGGCGGGCGACCCCGAGGCGCTCGATGTGCTCGTGCGCTCGAATCTCCGCTTCGTCATTTCCGTGGCCAAGAAGTACCAGAATCGCGGTCTGAGCTTCCTCGATCTCATCCAGGAGGGGAACGTCGGCCTGATCACCGCGGCGCGGAAGTTCGATCCGAACCAGGGCGTCAAGTTCATCAGCTACGCGGTGTGGTGGATCCGCCAGTCGATCCTCGCCGCCCTCGCCAAGCAGGGTCGATCGGTTCGCCTGCCGCTCAACCGGGCCACGGAGCTGGCCCGTGTGGTGCGGGTGCGGGCCGAGCTCCGCCAATCGCTCGACCGCGAGCCGACGACGGCCGAGATCGCCGAGCTGGCGGCGCTCGACGTGCCGACGGTCGAGATGCTCCAGCGTCTCACCGTGGCCGAGGTACGGCTCGATGCGCCCGTCGGGGATTCGGAGGAGAGCCACGTCGCCGAACGGATCCTGATCGACGAGACGAGCCTCGAAGAATCGGTGGAATCGCTCCTGCTGCAGCAGCACATCGCCGCGGCGTTGCGCGAGCTCCGGCCGCGCGATGCGCGCGTCGTGCGGCTCTACTACGGGCTCCAGGGAGAAGAGTCTCACACGCTGGAGGAGATCGGGCAGCTGCTGGGCGTGACGCGGGAGCGCGTCCGACAGCTGCGCGACCGGGCGTTGCGCGATCTGAAGAACGGCGAGAGCGGGCGGGTTCTGGCGAGCTTCGCGGCCTGAGCCTCGGCCCTCAGCCTCCGTCCACCAGTCTCCGCAGGGCTTCGCACCCGGCCGGCTCGGTCCAGCCGAGCTCCGGTTCCACGGCGTCGACGCTCGACACGCCGACCGCCACCCGGACCGAAGCTCCGTCTACGCGACGAAGCGCGTCGAGCCGGTATGGACCGACCCGGAGCCAATCCAGGTACTCGAACACCTCCTTCTCAGACTGGGCGTCGTAGCGGCGCACCTCGGTCCACAGCGGCACGTAGCCCTGGGTGGGCTCGAACCTGGCGAGGAAGAAGAGCGAGACCGCGTTCTCCCCGGGAGGACCGGGCGCCAGGGAATCGGCGATGAGGTAGGTCGCTGCCATGCCGGGGATGGTGTCCCCGGTGAGCCCGACCGGCGAGAGCGACACCCGCTGTGCCAGGAAGGCGCGGTCGCCGCCGATGAGCCGTTCGGCCAACACGGGTCCGGCGACCGACATGGAGCGCGTGGCCTCCGGCGCGCCGACGCGAACCGGATCGAAAGGCCGTGCCTCGCCGAGCCGGAGCGCGAATGCCCACCGGGGGAGGTCCTGCCCCGGCAGGACCAGTGCGCGCGCGCGGACCACCGAGGCGCACGCATCGCCGCCCGTCCCGACCGGCTCTCCGAGCACGACGCTCCCCAGGCGTGCGCCTCGCGCCAGCAGGTCCAGCTCGGTGCCGGGAGCCAGGAAGAGAGAATCGAAGCGCCCTCGATAGGTGGGGTCCTCTCCCGCCGGCATGGCGACCGGCGCCAGGGCCGGCGGCTCGAGCTGGGTCAGGGCGGCCAGCGGGGTCGCCCGCCCGGTCCCGTCCGGATCCAACCTGACGAGGAGGAGATGCGGTTCGCGCGGGAGCGGGATCCGGCGCGGTGCCGCCGCTTCCTCCACGACCGCCGTGTCGGCCGGCGGAGCCGGGTCCTCGAGCGCGATCTGACCCCCCGCCCACTCCACGTCGCACGCCCCGAGCGCGAGGAGGCCGCCGCACGCCAGGGCACGCAATGGGCCACCGAACGCCCGGCGCCACCGGGGGACGGAGAGGCGGCCACCGCCCGCATCGGGGGGTCGGAGCGTCCCGAGGGGGACCCGCGAGCTGCCCGGCTTCGACAATCTCCCCCCCGACGATATCCGTGTTGCGTGTCTCCGCACCGCGTCCAGCGGTCACGGAGGGTCGCCCCCGAGATGCCCGAGACGCTTGCCGGCGCCTCACGCCTCGCTAGTGTACCGCCACCTTGGACCAGCGGCCAATGGCGGACGCGGGCCGAGACGGACCCCACCGAGGGGCCCGTTCCCCGGCCGGCGGGTCGCGCGCCGCCTGACCATGCAGGGCACGGGTGCCGAGACACGAGCGGACAATCGGACTGTACCAGCACCCCGCGTGCGGGCGCCACGACACGGGGTGGGGGCATCCGGAGCACCAGGGGCGGCTCCGCGCCGTCATGGAGGCGCTGCATCGCGCCCTCCCCGATCTCGCCGAGCACGTGGAGCCGGTCGTGCCCGATCCGGCGACGACCGACGCGCTGCGCCCCGTGCACGACGAGGCTCACATCCAGCGGGTCCGGGACGCCTGCCAGCGGGCGGCGGCCACGGGCGAGATCGTGCAGCTCGATCCCGACACCGTGGTGTCGTCCGCCAGCTTCGAGGCGGCGCTGGCCGCCGTGGGGTGCGGTCTGGCGGCCGTCGAGGCCGTGCTGGACGGTCGTCACCGGGCCGCCTTCTGCCCCGTCCGCCCCCCGGGGCATCACGCGACGGCGGACCGCGCGATGGGCTTCTGTCTCTTCAATACGGTCGCCATCGCCGCCCACCACGCGCTGGGGCGCGGCGGCGTGGAACGCGTGCTCATCGTCGATTGGGATGTCCACCACGGAAACGGCACCCAGGACATCTTTTACGAAGACCCGACCGTCTTCTTCATCTCCATGCACCAACACCCCCTGTATCCCGGCACCGGCGCGGCCCGGGAGCGGGGACGCGGTCCGGGCGAGGGCTTCACCCACAACATCCCACTGCCGGCCGGGCTTCCGGCGGCCGAATACGTGGGGGCGCTCCGGGAGGGGCTCGATCTCGTCCTCGAGCGATTCTCACCGGATCTCGTGCTGCTGTCGGCCGGGTTCGACGCGGCGATCGACGACCCGCTGGGCGGGTTCACGCTGGAGGAGACGGACTTCGCGACCTTGACCCGCGACGTCGTCGAGCGCACACGCGGCACGGCGAGGGGTCGCGTGGTCTCGTTCCTCGAGGGCGGTTACAATCCCGACGAGCTGGGCCGAAACGTGGTGGGACACCTGAAAGCGCTCGTCGAGAGCGCGGCGTGACGGTGGGCATGAAGGTCTCCTGGGAGAAGATCACGGTCGAGCCTTCCCACCCCTTCCGCATCAGCCGCAGCGTCAAGACGCACGACGAGCTGGTGTGGCTCCGCCTGGAGCAGGACGGGGTGGAAGGCTGGGGCGAGGCCGACCCGTCGGCCTACTACGGCGAGACGGCCGACACCGTCGACGCCGCGCTGCGCAAGCTGCGCCCGCGCGTCGAGGCGATACAGGATCCCTTCGACCTGGACTCCATCGAGCGGGACTTGCGGGCCCTGCTGGGCCGCAACGGCGCCGCGCACTCCGCCGTTTCCTCCGCCCTGCACGACTGGGTGGGGAAGCGCGTCGGGCTCCCGCTGTGGAAATACTGGGGACTGGATCCGGCGACGGCGCCCCTCAGCTCGTTCACGATCGGGATCGACGAGCCCGCCGTGATGGCGGAGAAGACGCGCGCGGCCGCCGCGTATCCGATCCTCAAGATCAAGCTGGGGACGGCCGACGACCGGGCGCGGCTCGCGGCGGTCCGCGAGGCGGCCCCCGACAAGGTCCTCCGCGTCGATGCGAATGCCGCCTGGTCGCCTCGCGACGCGGTGGAAGGGATCGCCATGTGCGCCGACCACGGTGTGGAGTTCGTGGAGCAGCCCCTCCCCCCCTTCCAGCTGGAAGAGCTTGCCTTCGTGCGGGCCCGCTCCACGCTCCCCATCATCGTCGACGAGTCGTGTCTCGTGGCCAGCGACATCCCGCGGCTGCGCGGGCTGGCCGACGGGATCAACATCAAGCTCGCCAAGTGCGGCGGCCCGCGTGAAGCCCTGCGCATGGTGCACGTGGCGCGCGCCTGCGGGCTCTCGGTCATGCTTGGGTGCATGCTCGAGACGACCCTGGGCATCGCCGCCGCGGCCCACCTCGCGCCCCTGGTCGATTACGCGGACCTCGACGGCGCGGCGCTGCTCAAGCACGACCCCTTCCGGGGACCGCGCCTCGAGGGGGGACGCATCGTGCTGGGGGACGCGCCCGGCCTCGGCGTCGAGCGCGCATAGGGAAGCCGTTGGCTCGCTACTCCCCTCCCGTCTCGCCCCGCGTGAAGGTGTGCTGCATCGGGAGCCGCGACGAAGCGGCCCTCGCCGTGCGCTGGGGCGCCGCCGCCCTCGGGCTCGTCTCCGAGATGCCGAGCGGGCCGGGGGTGATCGCGGAGGACGAGATCGCGCGCATCGCGCGCGGCGTGCCGGCGGGGGTCCTCACCGTGCTTCTCACGGCGCATACCGATCCCGCCGAGATCGCCGCGCAGCAACGTCGCACCGGCGTCCGCGCCGTGCAGCTCGTCGACCGCATCGCACCCGAGGGGCTGGCCCGCCTGCGACGCGACCTTCCGGGCATCGCGCTCCTCCAGGTCGTCCACGTGCGCGGCGAGCGGTCGCGCGACGAGGCGCGCGAGGCCGCGCCCCATGTCGACGCCGTCCTCCTCGACTCGGGCGACCCGGACCTTCCGGTGAAGGAGCTGGGCGGCACCGGGCGGACGCACGACTGGTCGCTCAGCCGGCGCATCGCCGACGAGCTGGACTGCGCCGTCTTCCTGGCCGGAGGCCTGAGTCCCGGAAATGTGCGCGAGGCGATCGACACCGTGCGCCCGTTCGGCCTCGATCTGTGCTCGGGCGTGCGGCGGGACGGTGCGCTGGACGAACGGCTCCTCGCGCGCTTCATGCGGGCCGTGGCGCGGGCGGAGGACCTACCGCCGGGCCCCCGCGAGCGAACCGCCGACCCCGACGGGGCCGGCGGCGTCCGCGCGTGAGGGGCGGGAGGAGACCCGGATGATGCTACGCTCGCAGGAGACGTCGGGGACCTCGCGGCGGCTGCTCCCGGTCGCCGGCTTCACGGCCTCCTACCTGGGGGTGGCGCTCGTCTCCGCGCTCGTCTCCGGCAACCGCGAGTTTCTCTTCTACATCGCGATCATGCTGCTCCTGATCGCGGCGGTGTGGGCCGTGGACCGCGCGGTGCGTCTCAGCCCCGGGGCGCTGTGGGCGCTCAGCCTGTGGGGTCTCGCGCACATGGTCGGCGGGCTGGTCTCCGCCCCCGCCGGTTGGCCGACGGCCACCGGGGGCCAGCCGGTGGTCTACTCGATGTGGCTCATCCCCGGGCGCATCAAATACGACCACGTCGTGCACGCGTGGGGGTTCGGGGTCACCACCTGGGTCTGCTGGCAGGGGCTGCGCGCGGCCCTGCGGCGGCGGGGGGCCGTGGCCGCGCCGACGTTCGGCCTCATGGTGCTGAGCGCCGCGGCCGGGCTGGGGTTCGGGGCGCTGAACGAGGTGGTGGAGTTCGCGGCCACGTTGCTCGTGCCCGAGACCAACGTGGGCGGCTACCTCAACACCGGGTGGGACCTCGTCTCGAACGCGGTGGGCGCACTGACGGCGGTGACCCTTATTTGGCTCGGTGGCCGGCGCGGATCCGACCCCGAGAGCGACGCGCTCAGTTGACGCGCACGCGGGCCCCGCGCAGGCAGGACTGCTCCAGCTCGAACGATTCCGAAACCGCGCAAGCCGCGCGACGCTCGGCCTCGGTGGCGTGGAGGATGCCGATCTCCTCTCCCATGGCCTCGTAGCAGCGCGGCTTGGCCCACGGCTCGACCCGCTCGCAGAACGAGAACCCGTCTTCGGTGGTCGCCGTGAGGTCGACGAAGTTCTTCACCAGCCCGACGTAACACCACTCGCGATACGCCTCGGGCGCCTTGCGGCATTCGCGCAGCGACGCCCTCGGCTCCTGCAGCGTCCGCGAGCTGACGTCGCGGCCGAGGCTCTGGAAACAGGTGGGCCGCCAGCGCTCCGGCGCCTCGCCACAGCTCTCCGCGGCCGCGCCCACATCGCCTCCGTTCTGCCACAGCATCACCGAGGTCTGCATCATGTAGCAGGCGCGCAGGTAACGGTCATCCAGCGTCGAGCAGGGGTAGTGCGGGTCGTCGGGCCGCAGCGGCTCGAACGGCTCGAGGCCGGCCGCGGGATCCCCGGTGGCCGCGGCGTCCCCGGGCCTGCCACCCGCGTCACCCGACCCGCCCGGGGCGCCCCCGTGGGGGTGTCCACCGGCATGCGCGTCGTGCCCGCGATCATCCCCAACGGCAGCGCCGTTCGACGCCGTGCTTCCGGGCGTCAGCTCGGCGGCCGGGTGATGCGGATTGGTCGCGTTCACCACGTTCTCCATGAACGCGCCGCCGTAGCACGACTCACGGTTCCAGTCGTTCGCCAGCAGATCACAATCCGCCAGCGCGCGGGGCAGATGGTGATCGTAGAACATCGTGAGACCGTGCCCCAATCCGTGCAGGCACTGGAAGAGCAGCCAACGCTGCGCATCGCTCTCGTAGGGCGCGCAGAGCTCGCGGATGAGTCCCTCGTCGGTGGCGCCCTCGGCGATGAAATGGGCCTGGATCACGCCGTGGTAGCAGCCGGACTGGAACAGCGTGGTGCACTGCCCGAACACCTCGGCCACCGGGCCGCCCGCATCGTACGCCTCGATGCCGATGGCGTGCGTGTAGACGTGACCGTCCCGCTCCACGTCGACATCGGAAGCGGCCACTTCCTCGAGCAGGGCCAGCGCGGGCGCGACCCCCGCTTCGTGGAGCCGCGCCAGCAGCCGCTCCTCGTAACAGCGCTGCTTTTCGAAGCCGGCGAGCGGACGGCAGTCGGCCACCGCGGCCACCGCTTCGGCCGAGGAAGGCATGGGGGTCGAGGGCCCGCACCCGGTCAGGAGGGCGGTCGCCGCGAGCGGGACGAGCCCGATCGACCGGACCCGCGACCCCGGGCCGCCGCTGTTCGCGGGCCGACGGGGCCGCGGCCCTGCGCGCGGGCCGGGTGTAAGGCGGTGCAACCGGGCCGGGGGTCTCGGGTCCTCGATCAAGCCCGATCGATGTAGTAGAGAACCCGCCAGTTGCTCATCATCTCCGGATCCTGCGATCCGGCCAGCTCGTCCTCCGTGAGGTCATCTCCCGGACCGTACGTCCCCAGCCAGGAGCTCACGGGCCCGCGGAACTCCCGCCGGTAGGGGTCGAGCGCGTCGTTGGCGCTGAACTTGTCCAGCTCCTCACCGGTCAGCTCGATCAGCAGATGGTCCTTCACCTCGCCCTCGAAGATCACCCAGTTGATGATCTCGCGGTTGAACACGGGCTCGTCGGTCATCGAGAGATGACCGGTCTTGGGGTAACGGCCTTCCTTGCGGACGCCGCCCAGATTGTCGCTCGAGACCACCGACTTGAAGACGAACTCGCCCTTCTCCTTGAAGGCGGGCTCCAGCTTGTCCAGCACCTGGACCCAACGGACCATCACCTTGATCCGCTCGCCTTTTGCCTCGCTCATCGCCGCTCCTTCGTGACAGGTCGACAGAGACAGACCGTTCAACTGCGGGGTCGGAGCCCACCCAACAAGCGGCCGGGCGACCCCTTCGGCCCCCGGCG
>JBFIOX010000004.1:0-20695 GCA_041610455.1 Gemmatimonadota bacterium | reverse complement strand
GTCCGCACGTACGACGTGCGCGTCGAGGGCGACGAGATCCAGATCGACCTCGGCTGAACGCCGGCTTCGCCGGCCGCGACAACGGTGCACGATGGAAGCGAATCGGTCGCGCAGTGATGCCCAGTCGGGGACAGGGGCGGCGCTCGCCTCTCCTCACCCCGCGGGGCTCGATGCGGCCATGGCGGAGGTCCGCGCCCAGTTCCCCATTTTGGAGCGACGCGTGCACGGGCGACGGCTGGTCTACTTGGACAGCGCCGCCAGCTCCCAGCAGCCGCTGCGAGTCCTCGAGCGCGTCGATCGCTACTACCGCGAGCAGCACGCCAACGTGCACCGCGGGGTGCACGAGCTGAGCGCCGAGGCGACCGTCGCGTACGAGGAAACGCGGCGCACCATCGCGGCACACGTGGGTGCGGCCGAGCCCGCCGAGATCATCTTCACCCGCGGGACGACCGAGGCCATCAACCTCGTGGCGGCCACGTGGGGCGCGACGAATCTCGGGCCGAACGACGAAGTGCTGCTCACCAAGATGGAGCACCACTCCAACATCGTTCCCTGGCAACTCCTCGCCGAGCGGACCGGCGTGGGGCTTCGCTTCGCCGACGTGACGCCGGACGGTCGTCTGGACCTCGAAGACTTCGAGCGCCTCCTCGCGCGCGGGCCGAAGCTCGTGGCCTTCACCCACGTCTCCAACGGCTTCGGAACGGTGAATCCGGCCGCCTCTCTGGTGTCGCTGGCGCGGGACGCCGGCGCGACGACACTCATCGACGGAGCGCAGGCGGCCCCTCACCTGCAGATCGACGTCTCGGCGCTCGGGTGCGACTTCTACGCGTTCAGCGCGCACAAGATGTGCGGCCCGACCGGCGCGGGGGCGTTGTGGGGACGCCTCGAGCTGCTCGAGTCCATGCCGCCCTACCAGGGGGGCGGCGAGATGATCTCGGAGGTCACCATCGGGGGGTCGAAGTGGGCCGCGGTGCCGCACAAGTTCGAAGCGGGCACGCCCAACATCGCGGGGGTCGTGGGATTCGGGGAGGCGGTGCGCTTTCTCCGCGACGTCGGCTTCGACGCGATCCGCGCGCACGAGACGGCCTTGACCGAGTATGGCCTGGAGCGCCTGGACGACGTCGAGGGACTCCGCCTGTTCGGACCCCGTGAGCCGCGAGCGTCGCTATTCTCCTTCACCTACGGCGACGTGCACCCACACGACCTCTCGACCATCCTCGACGAACAGGGGATCGCGATTCGTGCCGGTCATCACTGCAACCAGCCGCTGATGGACCATTTCGGCATCAGCGGGACCTCCCGCGCGAGCCTGTACCTGTACAACACCCGCGCCGACATCGACGCGCTGATCGACGGCCTCGCTATGGCGGCGCACGTCTTCGGCGGCATATCCTGAGACGCATGAGCGATTCCACCACCCCGTCCGCCGGCGAGCCTGACAGGGAGATCCCCGCCTCCCTCAACACGCTCTATCGTGAGGTGATCATCGATCACTATCGCAAGCCGCGAAACAAGGGGGAGCTCGAGGACGCCTCGCACGTCATCACGCTCAACAATCCCCTGTGCGGCGACGTGATCGAGCTGGCGCTGCGCGTCGAGGACGGGCGCATTGCCGCGGCCCGTTTCCAGGGCCGGGGCTGCTCCATCAGCCAGGCCTCGGTCTCCATCCTCACCGGTCGCGTGACGGGCAAGACACCCGAGGAGGCATTGCAGCTCTCGGGCAAGTTCACCCGCCTCCTGCACGGCGAAGATGCGCTCCTGCAGGACGCGGAGCTGGGCGACCTGCGTGCCCTCGCGGGCGTGTCGAAGTTCCCGGTCCGCATCAAGTGCGCCCTGCTCGGCTGGAACTGCCTGGAAGAGCTCGTCGAGTCGGGCTCGGCCGCCTCGGCGGGGTCGTCTGTCGAGTAGATCCGCCCCACGCATCGCGGCGCCACCGCACCGTGGCTGACCACCGCGAGCGCACCTCGGGGGGGGCCTCCCTTCCGTCGGACCGATCGACCCGGCTCACCGGGCGCGTGCTGAGGATCGCCGGCGGGGTCTACGAGCTCGAGACGGACCAGGGTCTGCTGCGCGCGTCGCTGCGCGGCCGCGTCAAGCAGAAGGATTCGCGGCTCGTGTCGGTGGGCGATCTCGTGGAGATCGAGACGATGGAGGGCGATGCCCGCATCGCCGCGCTGCTGCCTCGACGGAGCGCGCTCACCCGGCACGGCGTGGCGCGCCGCCGCGAGCAGGTCATCGTGGCCAACGTCGATCAAGTCGCGGTCGTGGTGGCCTACCGCTCGCCGCAGCCCGACCTGCTGATGGTCGACCGGCTGCTGGCCCTGGCAGAGCTTAACCGCCTTCGAAGTCTACTGGTGCTCAACAAGACGGATCTGGCGACCCCGCGCGCTGCCCGGACCGTGACCGGGAGCCCCGATGCCGCCCCCCCCGCGCTGCCGGACGAGCTCGCCGCGTACGCGGCCATGGACTATCCGATCGTGCTCGCGAGCGCCAAGACCGAGCACGGTCTCGATGAGCTCGCGGGCCGCCTCGCGGGCCGCACGACGGTCCTCGCCGGTCAGTCCGGCGTGGGCAAATCCAGCCTCCTCAATGCGCTCCTGCCCGGTCTGGATCTCAGGGTCGGCGAGGTCGGGGAGCGGAAGGGACGCGGCCGGCACACCCCGGGGGCGGCCGCGCTGTACCCGTACCCGGTGGGCGGCAACGTCGCCGACACGCCGGGGCTGCAGTACGTGGCCCTTTGGGAGGTGGACCCGGCGGATCTCCGAACGGGGTTCCGCGAGATCCGCGCGGCGGGGGGCCGCTGTCGGTTCGCGGACTGCCGGCACCGCGCCGAGCCGGGTTGCGAGGTGCGCCGCGCGGTCGAGGAGGGGCGGATCGAAGATCGTCGCTACCGGAGCTACCTCGGGCTGCTCGAGGAGAGCGAGGGCCGGAAGTGAGCGGCGACCGCCCCGAGGCGGGCGTCGCCGACCTGCTGGCCGCGGCGCTGTCGCATCGCGCACCGTCCCGCCTCCCGCCGGACCGGGGCGATCGCCGAGCGGCCGTCGCGCTCCTGCTGAGGCCGAGCGCGGCCGAGTTCTCGGTGCTGTTCGTCAAGCGGGCCGAGGCGCCGGGCGATCCGTGGTCGGGCCACATGGCGCTGCCGGGCGGCCACATGGAGGCGGGCGACGCCGACCTGCTCGACACGGCCAGGCGGGAGACGCTGGAGGAGGTGGGGTTGGCGCTGCCGCGCGCGTCGTTCCTCGGGCGGCTGGACGACATCAGGCCGATGAGCCGCGGACTGCCTTCGGTCGTGGTGTCGCCCTTCGTCGGGTGGTCGCCGGTCGAGCACCGCGTTCGGGCCGGTCACGAAGTGGACTTCCACCTGTGGATCCCCTACTCCTCGCTGCGCGACCCACGGCTGCGATCCGAGGTCCGCCTGTCGCGCGGTGGCGAGGAGCGTGTATTCCCCAGCATCCTGTTCGAAGGAAACGCCATCTGGGGCCTTACGCACCGCGTGATCTCCAACTTCCTGGAGGTGGTCGACCGCGCGGGGCGGAAGCGATGAGGAGCGCGCCATGAGCGAGGTCGTCTATCGGTCGCGGGTCGAGATCGTGCGGCAACGCGGGCCCGACAGGATCGCCCATCTGCCCGCCACCGAGCACCCGGTGCGGTTCGGGGTCCATTCCGCGATCGCCGCGCACTACGGCATCGCGCCGGAGACCGAGATCGCGACCACCCTCGATTACGTCGTCGCCGCGACCGGCGGGTGACTGACCGGAACCTTCGGGGGCGCGCTGGAAGCGCGTGGCGTACGAGCCGACGACGGCCGCCTGGTGGGCGAGGCGGAGGGCGAGATCGAGACCGAAGACGGGGTGCTGGTGATCCGACGCATCCACGTCCGGTACCGGCTGCGAGCGCGACCGGAGGATGAGGCGGGGGCGCGTCGCGCCTTCGATGCGCATCCGCCCAAGTGTCCCGTGTACCGCACGCTGTCGGGGTGCATCTCCATCACGACGGAGCTCGTGCTGGAGCCCCCGGTGTGAGTCAGGCCAGGTGCCGGCCGATACCTCCGTACAGGTGCGCCAGCGCCTGGATGCCGCGGCGGTAGACGCCCAGGTCGAGCCACTCGTCCGGAGCGTGCGCGTTGCAGCCCGGCAGCGCGAACCCGACCAGCACGACCGGGGCCCGGAACGTCTCCTCGAACATGGAGACGATGGGGATCGACCCCCCCTCGCGAATGAACACCGGAGCGGTCCCGAACGCGGTCTCGAGCGCCTCGCGGGCCGCGTCGAACACCGGATGCGCCGTGTCCGCCACCCAGGGAGCTCCCCCGTGGAAGCGCGTGACCTCGACGCTCACCCCGGCCGGCGCCAGTTCCTGCACCCGTCGCTCGAACGCCTCGGCCACCCGCTCGGGCGACTGATCGGGTACGAGCCGCATCGAGACTTTGGCCATGGCCTTGGACGGCAGGACCGTCTTCGAGCCCTTCCCGGTGAACCCGGAGAGGAGGCCGTTCACATCCAGCGTGGGCCGGTACCAGAGACGCTCGAGGGTGGAAAAGCCCGCTTCGCCATCGAGCGCGGGGGCTCCGATGGACTGCTGGAACGCCTCCTCGTCGAGCGGTAGCCGCGCCAGGTCGGCTCGCTCCTGTTCGGTGATCGGCCGCACCGGCCCGTAGAAACCCGGCACGGTCACCCGCCCCTCCTCGTCCTTGAGGCCCGCGACGATCTCGGCCAGAGCGTTGGCGGGATTCACCACGGCCCCCCCATAGCTCCCCGAATGGAGATCGCCGGCCGGGCCCCGCACGTTGATCTCCATGTACATGATGCCCCTCAGGCCGGCCGTGATGCAGGGCAGCTCGGGCGAGAACATCGATGTGTCGCTGATGAGGATGGCGTCGCACGACAGGCTCTCGGCGTTCGCGCGCACGTACGCGTCGAGGCTGCGGCTACCGATCTCCTCTTCGCCTTCGATGAGGAGCTTCAAGTTCACGGGCACCTCGGCCCCGTTGGCCAGTCGTGTCTCGAGCGCCTTGACGTGCATGTGGACCTGCCCCTTGTCGTCGACGGAACCGCGCGCGTACAGCCGTCCGTCCCGCACGGTCGGCTCGAAGGGGGGAGTGGTCCACAGATCGTCCGGCTCGGACGGTTGGACGTCGTAATGTCCGTACACGAGCACCGTGGGCGCGTCGTCGGCCACGTGACGTCGGCCGAGCACGATCGGATGCCCCTCGGTCTCGACCACCTCGGTATCGGGGATGCCGGCATCGGCGAGGTGGGTCGCTACCCACGCGGCGCACTCGCGCACTTGGCGGGCGTGATGGGGGTCGGTGCTGATGCTCGGGATACGCAGGAAGTCGTCGAGCTCAGCGCGGAAGCGCGACAACTCCCGCTCGATGTATTCGGCTTGATCGGACATGGTGTCGAGGGTCGAGGTGGGGGTCGGGGGATCGGTCTCGGACATCCCCCACAATACCGGCACGCCCGGCAGCGTCAAATGATCGGATCGTCCGCGAGGGGGCCCGTGGCCCCCGGCACGCTCTCGAATCGTCGTTCGGTGACGACCACGCCCACTCGGGAGTCGGGCTCGAGGGCGAGCAGCCGGCGCGCCGCGGGAAGACTCGCGAGGGCCAGCAGCGCGCCGACCCCGGCCGCGCCCGAGGGCCCCGAGCCGATGCGGGCCCCCAACGCGCCCCCCTCGAGCGCCACCACCGCGTCGCGCCACGCCCCCTCCGGGAGAGCGACGGCCGCGTCGAGGCACTCCGACAGGAGGCGCCACGCCAGGGTGGACGGGACGCCCGAGGCCAGACCTCCCATCGCGGTGGCGAAGGGTCCCGGCACAGAAACCCTCCGGCCGGCGCGCAGGCTGCGCCCGAAACAGTCCGCGCGCCACGGCTCCACGGCGATGAACCGCGGGCGGGCGGCACCGTGCGCGTACCAAAGGTGGCCGCACACACCGGTGGACAAGCCCCCGACGCCCGCCTGGATGAAGAGGTGGGTGAGGGGCCGCGCCTCGGCCTCCTCCAGGGCCAGGCGCATCTCCTCGGCCAGCAGGGTGTAGCCCTCCATGACGCGCCGCGGCACCGTCTCGTACCCGCGGTAGGCGGTGTCGGATACCACCAGCCAGCCGCGGGGCGCCGCCTCCCGGCGGACGAATCGCACGGCCTCGTCGTAGGGGCCGTCGAAGCGCACCACCGCGGCCCCGTGTGACGCGATCGCGGCCGCCCGCTCCGGCGCGGCCTCTCGCGGAAGCACGACCACGCAGCGGCACCCGACGCGCGCGCTCCCCCACGCCACCGCGCGGCCGTGGTTGCCGGCCGAGGCCGTGGCCGTCGTGATCCCTGCCGTCAGCTCGGAGCCGGGCCCCAGATCGCCCTCGTCGGGTCGGCTTCCCGTACGGCGGGCGATCTCGTTTCGCACCGCGTCGAGGACGGCGAAGCCGCCTCCCAACGCCTTGAACGAGCCGATCCCGAAGCGGCCGGTCTCGTCCTTGCACCAGACCGCCTCCACCCCGAGGCGCGTGGCCAGCCCAGCCAGCGGGACGAGCGGGGTGGGGGCGTACTCGGGCCAGCCGGACACGGTGGCCCGCGCCTCCGCGGCGCGCCGCGGATCGAGCACCGCTCCCGCGCGCGGGGTCCAGGGGCCGGGACCGCCTCGTCCTAGTGAGAGGCGCACGAGCCGCCCCCGGGCTGCGCGACCGCCAGCGACTCGTTTCGGGCCGCATCGTTCGACGTCATCGGATCGGGGGCGCCTCTCGGAGCGATCGGATTGCGGCGTGGTCACGAGTCCCGAATAGGAGCGATGGGTCCGGCCGTGTCCAGGTGTCCTACCGAGGTTACCTTGCCGCGCATGTCTGATTCGGGTCTCTGGTCGCGTCTCCGGAACGCGCGGCTCGTACAGGTTCTGCTCGTCTACCTCGGGGTCTCCTGGATTCTTCTCGAGGGCATCGCGTGGGTTCGCGAGCTGTGGGATCTCCCGTTGTGGATCGACCGGGTTTCGTTGATCCTCCTCCTCGTCGGGCTCTTCGTCGTGCTCGCCACGGCATGGGTCCTCTCCCGCCCGCTCCCGCGGCACCCCGAGACGGGCGAACGAGAGCGGTCTTCGTGGGAGCTCGACCTCGCCGAGGTCGTGGCTTCCTTGTCGAGGGGCGAGGTTCCCCGACTGAACTGGGCCCGAGTGGCCGCCGGCGGGATGTTCGCGTTTTCCCTCTTGTTCGGCTTCGCGGGACTCTACGTGCTGCTTCGCGACCAGGGGCGGGGCATGCGGCCCGGCGAGGCGTTGGCGGGCGACGAGGCGGCCCCCGCCCTCGCCGTGCTGCCGTTCACCGTGCGAAACGCGGAGCCGGACCTGCGGGAGGGCATGGTCGAGCTGCTGTCGGCCAACCTCGACGGCGCCGCCGGGCTCCGCGTGATCGACGAGCGGACGGTTCTGGCGCGCTGGCTAGAAACCGTGGGTGCCGGCGCGGACGCGGATCTGACGGTCCAGATCGGCGTGGCCCGGGCAACCGGCGCCCGCTGGGCGCTTCTCGGAAACATCGTGTCGACCGGTTCGCAGATGCGGATCTCCGCTGACCTCCGCGAGGTCGGCTCGGGCCAGACGCTCGACCGTGTGCAGGTCGAAGGCGCTCCGAGCGACATCTTCCGGCTCGTCGACGATCTCTCGATCGCCGTCCTGCGACACCTCGTCGCCGACGAGGCGACGAGCTTCTCGTTCGACCTGGCGGAGACGACCACGCACTCGTTGGACGCGCTGAAGGCCTACTGGGAGGGCCAGGAGTCTTTGCGGGCGGGCCGGTTCGAGGCCGCGATCCCGCACTTCCGGCGGGCGATCGCGCAGGACTCCACATTCGGGCTCGCCCGCTACCGCCTCGCCCAGGCGTACGGGTGGCTCCCGGAGATCCCGCCAGAGGCGCAACGGGAGTCGCTGGAAGATGCGATGCGTTTCATCAACCGCGTGCCGCGGCGGGAGGCCCTCCTGCTCAGGGCAACGTACGCACAAGTACGTGAAAGCCCCGAGATGGTCGACTCGCTGCGGGCGGCGGTGCAGCGCTATCCGGACGACCCCGAGGCCTGGTATCTCCTCGGCGACGCCATCTACCACTTGCTGGGGACGGCGCCTCAGAACCAGCCGGAGATGGAGGAGGCGTTCGATCGGGCGGTCGAGCTGGATCCGTCTTTCGCCCCCTATCTGATTCACTGGGTGGAGCTGGGCCTCTGGTGGCGCCCCGAGATCGACGACCCCGAGGGACGCCTCGAGCGCTTCCGCGTCATGGCCTCGAGCCAGCCGTACTGGGATCTCGCATACCGGCTCTCGTTCGGCGACCCCGCGGGCAAGGCGGCGCTCCTCGCCCGCCTCGACACCGTGGACCTCGAGACGCGCCAGGCCGCTGCGCTCATCCTCCTGGACGCACGGTTCGCCAGAGAGCGTGAGGCGCTGCTGTTGAGCATCGCCGAACAGGTGCGCCGGCCGGGCGTGTTCTATGACGGGCAGCTGTTCCGCACCGCGGCGCAAGGCAGAGGTCAGGTGAGCCGGGCGCTCGAGTACCTCGCCGCCCCGGCGACCGACCCTGCGGTGCGCGACGGGTATGACTGCGAGCTCCTGGAGGCGTATGCGAACGGGCTTTCGGTTCCCCCGTCGCACCTCGAAACCGCGGCTGCCCGGGCGAGCTCGACCGCCGGGGCCTGCGCCTGGCTCGTCGATGGCGTGCTCGCCGCCGACCGGGATGACTGGGGCGCACACGCTCGCGCCATCGGACGCTTCCAGAGCGTCCTGCGGCAGATCGACGACGATCGCACCCTCGACTCGGCCCGGATCGCCGAGGCGCGGCGCTTCAACCGACGGCAGGTCTCCACACTCGAGGCGTACGGGCGATGGAGACGCGGTGACCCGGATGGGGCCGTTTCGATTCTGCGTGAGATCGAGCAGCCGCGCCGGCTTCAGATCTGGTGGCTCGCGCGGCTGCACATGGAGCTCGGGCGTCCCCAGCTGGCCGCGGTCTACCTCCGCCGGCTTTGGCAAGACGAGAAGCCGCTGGCCTACTACCACCTCGGCCGGCAGTACGAGGCGCTCGCCGACCCCGTGCGGGCTGGCGCGGCCTACCGATACTTCATCGCGGCATGGTCCGAGGCGGACCCGGAGCTCCGACCGCTGGTGGAGGAGGCCCGACGAGCGCTCGCGAATCTCCCCGCGGCAGGATCCTGACCTGCGAGCCTCGCGCAATCGTTCGGGGAGGCGTCTCTTCCTTGAGCCTAGCAAGCGACGGCTCCGCCGCTACCTCAGGGCCGGAGTAAACGGTTCGCGCACTCGATGTGTCCGAACCGCGAGCGCCCGATACCCATGCCACAGGACGCGGCCGACATGAGACGTCGACCACAGCCCGCTGCACCCATCCACGCCGGCGCCCGGGGCCGACCATGGTTCGGCGGTCGACTTGTCGCCTGCGCGGCGCTGCTCGGCGGTACGTGGTTCGCTCTCGCCGCCTCCGGCTCGTCTCTCCACGCGCAGGCCGAGCCCGAGGAGCAGGAGGCGGAAGCGGGCGCGCTCCGCGTCTTCTTCGACTGCAGCACGTTCGGCGGCGTGTGCGACTTCGACTTCTATCGACGCGAGATCCCGTTCGTCAATTACACGCGGGACCGCGAGGATGCCCAGGTTCACGTGCTCCTCACGTCGCAGCGCACGGGCGCCGGGGGACGACGTTTCACCCTCGACTTCATCGGGCGCGAGGTGTTCGCCGGGCTCGACGATCGGCTCGAGGTCACCACGCGCGCCAACCTGTCCGACGAGCAGACTCTCACGGAGATCGCCAGGGTGCTGCAACTGGGCCTCGTGCGCTACGTGGCGCGTACGGAGCAGGCCGCCGACATCCGCATCCGCTTCGCCGGCGCCGAGGCCGCGGCGGGCGCGGTCGCGACCCCCGAGAGCGACCCCTGGAATTTCTGGGTGTTCCGCGCGCGGGGGAACGTCAACTTGAACGTGGATGAGCGCACCGAGTTCTACCGCCTGTCGGGCGGATTCTCGGCCAACCGGGTCACCGAGGGGCTCAAGCTCGAGTTCTCCGTGGGGGGCAACTATTTCGAGAACCGCTTCGACACGAGCGACACGACCACCGTCGTGAGCATTCGACGTAGCTACGATTTCGAGGGGCTCAACGTGTGGAGCCTCTCCGACCACTGGTCCTTCGGGGTCGCGTACGAGGCCTCGCACTCCACGTTCGAGAACGAAGACATCCAGCTCGACTTCGGCCCCGCCATCGAGTTCAACATCTTCCCGTATTCCGAGTCGACCCGCCGCCAGTTCAACCTCCTCTACACGGTGGGCGTCAGCTACAACGATTACATCGAGGAGACACTCTTTCTCGAGACGGTCGAGACGCTGCCGCGGCACAGTTTGGGGGCGTCGCTCAGCGTGCGTCAGCCCTGGGGTGAGAGCTTCGGCTTTCTGGAATTCTCGCAGTTCCTGCACGACCTGTCTAAGAACCGTTTCAACGTCTTCGTGGGCGCGGATTTCAGGCTGTTTCGAGGGCTCTCGCTGAATCTGAACGCGAACTACTCGCGCATCCGTGACCAGATCAACATTCCCGCCGGGGACGCCACCGAGGAGGAGGTCCTCCTGCGCCAGCGCATCCTGCAGAGCGGGTTCGAGTACGGTTTCTCGATCGGGCTCTCCTACACGTTCGGGTCCATCTTCTCGAACGTGGTGAACCCGCGGCTGGAGCACTTCTAGCCGGTCGCGGCCGGGATGGCTCGACGCCCCCGCGCGGTCCCGCCACGCATGCGGCCCACCACCCCGATCACCCCGGAGCTGGCGGAGTACGTCGCGCGCATCGGCGCCCGAGAGCACCCCGCCCTGCGGCGCTGCCGTGAGGAGACGCACCGCGACTTTCCCGAGCAGGCCGCGATGCAGATCTCGCCGGACCAGGGGGCGTTCATGGCCTTGCTCGTGCGGCTGCTCGGCACGCGCCGCGCGCTCGAAGTCGGCGTGTTCACGGGGTACAGCGGGCTCTGCGTGGCGCTCGCGCTTCCCGCCGGAGGGCGACTCACCGCCTGCGAGATCTCCCCCGAGTACGCGGAGCGGGCGCGCGCGCACTGGCGCGAAGCGGGCGTCGACGGGCGAGTCGACCTGCGGCTGGGGCCGGCGCGGGAGACGCTCGACGCGCTGTTGGCGGACGGAGAGGCCGGGGCGTACGACTTCGCCTTCATCGACGCGGACAAGGCCGCATACGACGTCTACTACGAGCGCGCCCTGGAGCTGCTGCGCCCCGGCGGGCTCGTGGCGCTCGACAACACCTTGTGGGACGGTCGCGTCGTCGATCCCGACGATGCGAGCGCCGACACCGCGGCCATCCGCGCCATCAACGAGAAGATCGCGGCGGACGGGCGGGTGGATTTCGCCCTGGCCACGATCGGCGACGGACTGACGCTCTGTCTGAAGCGCTGACGGCCGCCCCAGCCGACGCCGAGCGGCCCTGGGGCTCGCGACGTGCCCTTCCCTCCCGCGCACGCGCGGGTCGCCGGACGCCCCCGCGCGCTCGGCCGGAAACCGGGGTCGCGCGGCGCGCGTAGAACCGGGCGGCTCCGAATGCGCATCCCGCACGCGGGTATCAAGGGACGATGTTCACTCACTGCGTGTTCTGTCATCGAGCGTTCGAGGCCAACGAGTCCCTCGCGCACCTGCGCGCGGGGCGGCACGTGGCCTACGATCCCGCGCGCGGGCGCTTGTGGCACATCTGCGGCGCCTGCCGCCGCTGGACCCTGGCTCCCATCGAAGAGCGCTGGGAGGCGCTGGAGGAGCTCGAGCGCCTGGTCACCGACCGGTCCCGCCTCCTCGCCGAGACCGACAACATCGCGCTGCTCCGGAGCGGCGACCTCAAGATCGTTCGGGTGGGCCGCACCAACCTCACCGAGGAAGCGTGGTGGCGGTTCGGTCGCGAGTTCCGGCGTCGGCGCACGGTGCACCAGCTGTGGAGCGCCGCGGGCGTCGGCACGGCCTTGTACCTCGGAGCGACCGGTGTCGTGGGGATGGTCGGGGGCGGCTTCGGGTTCTATCTGCTGTACCGCACGGCGCAGAAGTTCCCCGAGGTGGGCCGGCGCCTACGGTTCGGGAAGACCGCCTGGCGCGGGCACGCGCGCTGTTCGGGGTGCGCGGCGCCCATCGGCCACATCCCGTTCGACGAGATCGACCGTCTCACGCTGCGCATCGGGGAGGATGGGGCCGCATCCGTCGAGCGGCAGTGCCACGACTGCCGGCGCCGCGCCGCGCCCGGCGCCTTCGCGTTCGCGGGGACCGAGGGAGACCACCTGGTTCGGCGCGCGCTCGCCTATCACAACTACGCGGGGGCCGGCGAGCCCGACCTGAAGCGCGCCACGAGCGCGATCGAGGAAGCGGGCTCGACCGATGTCCTGTCGCGTCGCATCGCGGACCAGCGAATCGGTCTGGGCAACCTGGCGCGGGTGGACTCGCTGGCCCTCGAGATCGCCGTCAACGAGGAGACCGAGCGCCGGCTTCTCGAGATGGAGCTGGCCGAGCTCGAGGCGCGGTGGAAGGTCGAGGAGGAGATCGCCGGGATCGCCGACCGCGAGCTCACGCCCGTGGCCGGCTTCGGGGCCTGGAAGTCGGACGCCCTGGGCAAAAACGGGCCCGATAGTTCAGAAATTATCAAACTGTGAATATCGATATAAGCTTGACAACGCGCGGGGCGAGGCCCATTTTGGCGGTCTAGCGCGGCGCGGTCCGCGGTGGGCGGGTTCGGCCCGCTCCCGCTCCGCGCGCACCGTGGCGACCCCGGAATGGACGGCGAGACTGGTGGATCGGAAGCGCGTCGCGGTCGTAGGGGGCGGGATCGCCGGTCTCGGGGCCGCCTGGACGCTGGGCGCCCGGCACGACGTGTCCCTGTTCGAGCGCGCGGGCTATCTCGGCGGGCACACCCACACCGTGACGGTCGCCGGCGAGCCAGGCGTCGACATCGGGTTCATCGTCTACAACGAGGTCACGTATCCCCTCCTCACCCGCCTCTTCGCCGAGCTGGGCGTGGCATCGCGGCCCACGAACATGTCCTTCTCGGTCCATTGCGACCGCTGCGGGCTGGTGTACAGCGGTCTGGGTCTCACCGGGGTCTTCGCCGATGCGCGAAACGCGACGCGGCCCGATTTCCTCAGGTTTCTGCGCGGCGTTCAGGAATTCAACCGCTTCGGGAGAAACCGTGCCCGCCCCGTGAACGGCCTGTCGCTCGGCGAGTTCCTCGACGACTCGGGAGGCTCGTCCGAGTTGGGGCGGCACTACGTGCTCCCGCTCGCGTCGGCGCTCTGGTCGACCGGGATTCCCGATGTCCGGCGGCTACCCCTGCGAACGCTGCTCGAGTTCTTTCGCAGCCACCGCTTGTTCCGACTCACGGGCCGGCTGCGCTGGCGGACGATCGTCGGCGGGAGCCGTCGATACGTCGAGGCGATGGTCGCTCGGCTGCCCGCCGAGGTCCACACCGGCCGGCCGGTGAATCGGATTTCCAGGGCGGGGCGCGAGGTGATCCTCGAGTTCGCCGATGGCGGACGAGATCGGTTCGACTACGTCGTGGTGGCCACGCACGCCGACGACGCGCTGGCCCTCTTGGCCGATCCGACCGGCGATGAGTCGGTCGCCCTCGGGGCTTGGCGCTATGCAGACAGCGACACGTGGCTCCATTCGGACGCCGCCTTCTTGCCCCCGCAGACGCGCGCCCGCGCCTCGTGGAACTATCGCTTGACGGACTGCATGGTGCCCGCCGATGGTCCGACCATGACGTACAACCTGAACCGCCTGCAGGGCCTCGAGGGCGACCGCCCCTGGTTGGTGACGCTGAATCCCGGCTCGGACCCGCGGCAAGCGGTGCTCCGGAGACGATTCCGGCATCCCATCTACACCTCCGAGTCGGTGGCCAGCCAGGAGGCCATCGCGGAGCTCGGCGAGCGTACGCGGACGTTCTTCTGCGGCGCCCACCTGGGCTACGGGTTCCACGAGGATGCGCTCCGTTCCGGCGTGCGCGTGGGCGAGCGCCTGGGCGGGAGGTTCATGTGAGTCTCGCCGGCTCCGCCGTCTACGTCGGCACCGTCCGCCACCGGCGCTTCGCCCCTGCGGAGAACCGGTTCCGCTACGGCGTCTTCCAGCTGCTTCTCGATGTGGACGAGCTGCCGAGGGCAGATCGCGAGCTGCGGTGGTTCGCCTACAACCGCGCGGGGCTCACGAGCTTCCACGACGTCGACCACCTCGGGCCGAGAGCGGCCCCGGTTCGCGAGAAGCTGGACCGCTGGCTGCGGCGCGAGGGCCACGCTCCCACCGACGGGCGCGTGCTGCTGCTCACCAACCCGCGGGTCCTCGGATACGTGTTCAATCCGGTCTCCTACTTCTTCTGCCTCGATCCCGACGGGCGCATGCGGTTCGTGGTGGCCGAGGTGAACAACACCTTCGGCGAGACCTACTGCTACCTGCTGGACGATGCGGAGCCCCTCGGCGGCAGGGCGTCGCGGGCTCGGCGCACCAAGGTGTTCCACGTCTCTCCGTTCATGGACATCCAGGGCATCGAGTACGACTGGATCTTCACCCCCCCGGAAGACCGGATCACCATCCACATCGACGAGTTCGCGGAGGGGCGCAAGTTCTTCGACGCGACCCTCAACCTGGAGCGGCGTCCCCTGACCGACCGTACGCTGCTCAAGGCCCTGGCGCGTTATCCGCACCTCACCGCGCGCACCATCGCCCTCATCCACTGGCAGGCGCTCAAACTCTGGCTGAAGCGGGTCCCCGTCGTCCGCAAGCCCGAGCCGCCCGGCAACGGTCTGGAGGCGGCGTGAGCCGGCTTTTCCTCGACGCGCTCGCGGATCTCGAGCGCGGCACGCTCGAGCTGGCGCTCCCCGAGGGGGAGGAGTATCGCTTCGCCGCCGACGGCGACCCCCGGGTGCGCATCGAAGTCAAGGACCCCCGTTTCTTCCGCCGCATGCTGCTCGACGGCGAGATCGGCGCGGGCGACTCGTACATCCGGGGCGAGTGGACGGCCAGCTCGCTCGTGGACGCCGTGACGATCGGCATCCTCAACCGCAACCGCCTGAGGCGGGGGAATCCGCTGTTCTGGCTCGGGGCCATCGGCGGCTGGATCGCGCATCAGCTCCGCCGAAACACGCGACGGGGTGCCGCGCGGAACATCTATCGTCACTACGATCTCGGCAACGACTTCTTTTCGCTCTTCCTGGACGAGACGATGACGTATTCGAGCGCCTACTTCGAGGACGAGAGTCAATCCTTGGCGGAGGCCCAGCGGGCCAAGTACGGTCGCATCGCGGACAAGGCTGGGCTCGAGCCCCACCATCACGTGCTCGAGATCGGCTGTGGGTGGGGCGGTTTCGCGGAGTTCGCGGCGTCCCGGTACGGCTGTCGCGTCACCGCCATCACCATTTCTCCGGCGCAGGCGCGGCACGCGCGGGAGCGGATCAGGGCGGCCGGTCTCGAAGACCGCGTGAGCGTGCGGGTGCAGGATTACCGAGACGTAAGCGAAGCGTTCGACCGCATCGTCTCGATCGAGATGCTCGAAGCCGTCGGGCACGCCTTTCTCCCCGCCTTCTTCGAGGCTCTCGATCGCGCCCTCCTTCCCGGGGGACGCGCGGTGCTGCAGGTGATCACGATTCCCGACGAGCGGTACCTCCGCTACCGGCTGCGTCCCGATTACATCCAGCGATTCATATTCCCGGGCGCCCACCTCCCCAGCCTCGGTGCCATGAAGCGGGCCATGGGGCGCAACACGCGGCTGGTGATCGCCGGCTTGGAGGACATCGCGCTCTCCTACGCCCGCACGCTCGCCGCCTGGCGCGAGCGGTTCATCGCCCGAGCGGCCGAGGTGCGCCAGCTGGGCTTCGACGACGCGTTCATCCGCCGTTGGGAGTACTATTTCGCCTACTGTGAGGCGGCGTTCAGGACGCGCTACATCGCGGATCATCAGGTCGTGTTGCAGCGCGCCGACGGGAGGACCGCATGAGCCCGATTGCAGCCGCCCTCTGGGTGCTCGTGGTCATGGCGGCGGTCATGGCGACCCTGTGGCTCTGGTCGTTGCGGCGCCACGAGGCCGACGTCGTCGACCTCGGGTGGACGGCGGGGTTGGGCGCGGCCGCCCTCTTCTACGCCGCGGTGCTGGACGTGGGTCTGGCCGAAAGCCGCTGGCTCGTCGCCGGCATGGCCGCCGTCTGGTCCGGGCGGCTCGCGTACTACCTGCTGGAGCGGGTGCGTCGGCCGGGGGAGGATGGTCGGTACCGCGATCTGCGGGCCAAGTGGGGCGAGGCGGCGCGCCGCCGGTTCTTCGTCTTCTTCCAGGCCCAGGGGCTGCTCGTCGCCCTCCTCTCGATCCATTTCCTCATCGCGATGCGCGCGAGCGGCGCGGCGCTCGGGGCAAGCGATGCGGTCGCGGTCCTGCTGTGGATCGTGGCGATCGGGGGCGAGGCCATCGCCGACCGCCAGCTAGACGCGTTCCGATCGAACCCGGCCAATCGCGGACAGGTGTGCCGAGTCGGGCTTTGGCGCTACTCGCGACACCCGAACTACTTCTTCGAATGGGTGCATTGGCTGGCCTACGTACCGCTGGCCTGGGGCACGCCCTGGCTGCCGGCGATGTTCGTGGCCCCGGCGCTCATGCTGGTCTTCATCGTCTTCGTGACCGGGATCCCGCCGACCGAGAGGCAGTCCCTGCGCAGCCGCGGCGAGGCCTACCGGGAGTATCAGCGCACCACGAGCGCGTTCTTCCCGTGGTTTCCGAAAGAGCCGCCGGGATGAGCACGCGGCGTCGGGTCGCGGACGCCGTGTTCGGGGCGGCCGAGCGGGGGTGGGTTCCGGATCCGCTCACGAGGGCCGGCATCAGACGCCTGGCCCGTGGCCGGCTGCGCCGGGTCGGGCGCGGTCCCGCGCTGGATGAGGCGAGCCTCCGTCGCGGCGCGATCGCGCCCGCCCCGGCGGCGGCCAACGAACAGCATTACGAGGTGCCCGCCGATTTCTTCGGGCTCGTATTGGGTCCGTGGCGCAAGTACTCCTGCGGCTTGTGGTCGGAGGGCACGCGCTCGTTGGCGGACGCGGAGAGCGCCATGCTGTGCGCGTCGGCCGAGTCCGCCGACCTGCGCGACGGCCAGCGAGTGCTCGACCTCGGCTGCGGGTGGGGCGCCTTCTCCCTCTTCGCCGCCGAGAGATTCCCGAACAGCCGATTTCTGGCCGTGTCGAACTCGGGCTCGCAGGGAGCGTTCATCGAGAAGGCGGCCTCGCAACGCGATCTCGCCAACGTCGAAGTGCTCACGGCGGACGTGAACCGATTGGAGCTGCCGGCCGAAGCGTTCGACCGCATCGTATCGATCGAGATGTTCGAGCACATGGGGAACTACGAGGAGCTGATGCGGCGCGTCGGCGCGTGGCTGCCGCCCGGGGGCAAGCTCTTCGTGCACGTGTTCTGCCACCGCGCCCACGCGTACCGCTTCTCCACCGAAGGGGCCGGTGACTGGATGGCGCGCGAGTTCTTCACGGGGGGGCTGATGCCCAGCTTCGACCTGCTTCCCCGCTTCGCCGGACCCCTCGAGCTGGAGGAGCGGTCCTTCTACCGCGGTACCCATTACCAGCGCACGGCGGAGGCCTGGCTCGCGCGACTGGACTCCCGACGGGCCGAGGCCACGGCGCTGTTCGGTCGGACGGACGGACCTCGCGAGGCGGCCGCCCGGGTGGAGCGCTGGCGACTCTTCTTCCTCGCCTGCGCCGAGACGTTCGGTTTGGACGGGGGACGGGAGTGGGGCGTCGGCCACTACCGCTTCGTCAAGCCGGAACGTCTCGGGGGGGCCGAGCCGGCAGGCCCGGGGGCGAGCGCGTGATGAGGCGGACGGCGGGGCCGTGTCGGAGCCGTTTCCCCGCGGCGGCGCCCGGGACATCTTGCCCCGGGCGCATCGTGCGCCCTAGGCTGTCGCGGCGGCGCGGGCGTCGGTGCCGGCGCCGATCGGCGGTCGCGGGGGGTGGGGGGACTCCGCTCCAGAGAGGAGGGCCTCGTCGTGAGCTCGAAATCTGTCCTGGCCGCCCTGGCCGGCGCCCTGACGTTGTTCCTGCTCGGTTACGTGCTGTACGGTCTCCTGTTGATGGACTTCTACACGGCCAACACGGGAGCGGCCACGGGGGTGATGAAAGATCCCCCGGACTGGCTGTGGCTCCTCCTCGGACAGCTCGCGGGCGGCGCACTGCTCGTGCTCGTGCTCGGTTGGGCGGGCTCGACATCGCTCGCCTCGGGCCTCAAGGCGGGTGCGTTGTTCGGTCTCCTCATGGCCCTGTTCATCGATTTCACGATGTACGGCACGACGCACATCAACAACCTTACGGTGACCATCCTCGATCCCATCGTCGCGGCGATCCATATGGGCGTCGCGGGCGCGGTCGTGGGTGCGATGCTCGGCAGGGGTCAGAGCGCCACCTGAGCGGGGCGGCGATGGTCCGGGCGCACCGCCGGGTGGGTTCGGACGGGCGGCGCCCTCGCGTCGGGGGGGACCGCCGGGGTTGAGCGCTTGAGCCCCGACATCCTCACCGGCCTCGTGTATTACGCCGTCTTCCTGGCGGCGACGACCCTGCACGAGGCGGCGCACGCGTGGGCGGCGCTGCGCGGGGGCGACAAGACCGCCTACCACGGCGGGCAGGTGTCGCTCGACCCGCTGCCGCACATCCGACGGGAGCCCTTCGGCATGGTCGTGCTCCCGGTGTTGTCCGTGCTCCTCTCGGGGTGGCCCTTCGGGTTCGCGAGCGCGCCGTACAGCATCGATTGGGCGCGCCGCTATCCCAAGCGGGCCGCGTGGATGGCGCTCGCCGGCCCCGCGGCGAACCTGCTGCTGGTGCTGCTCGCCGCGGCGGCGCTGCGGGCGGGCCTGGCGGCGGGGGTGTTCGCGTCGCCCGCCTCGGTGGGCTTCGGTCAGGTGGTGTCGGCCCCGTCGGGTGGCGTGTGGGCCTCGGCGGCCACCTTGCTGAGCGTTCTCTTCTCCCTCAACATCCTACTCGCGGTGTTCAACTTGCTCCCCTTCCCGCCCTTGGACGGGAGCGGGGTGCTACCGCTCTTCCTGAGCCCCGGCGCCACGCGCCGATACCAGGAGCTCCTGTGGCGACAGCCCGCGCTCGGGTGGATCGGGATTCTCATCGCCTGGCAGCTGTTCGACTACGTCTTCGATCCCGTCTGGCTCGGCGCCGTCAACCTCCTGCACCCGGGCGCGACCTACGGTTGACGCCCACTCGCGGCGGACCGCCGAGCCGACGCGATGCGGTGCGGGAGCGCTCGAGGGATGCGACGGTACACGGGGGCGTCCGGGGCACCCGACGGGGCGAGTTCCCTCAGCGGCATCCCTCAGGCCCGCAGCACGGCTCCACCGGATCGGTCGTCAGGTCGTAGCCCGGTCCCTTCGTCTCGCGGGGGTCCCGCGCCGCGCTGCGCGCGCAGTCGAAGGGCGGCGCATCCTCCGGCGGGACGGGAATGCGCGGTGGGATGAGCTCGAAATGCTCCGCGTACGGCGCTCGCTGGAAGAGGCGGTACGTCTTGTCGCACACCGCGTAGCGGACCCCCCGCTCGATCCGGTGATCGTCGTCGTCGAGCACTTCCTTGAACGGCCCTCTGTAGATCACCGCCTGTCTGCGATCGAGGCAGGGCCCCCGCTTCCCCTTGTAGGCCTCTACCGTGATCGATCGGAACTCGATCCCTTCGACCGTCCTCCAGGCCTCCTGGCGCCGCTCGGCGATGCGGATGCCGTGGAAGCCAGCGGTCTCGAACGCCTCCAGGAAACCGCGCTCGGTCAGCGCCCCGGATACGCAGCCGGACCAGAGTTCGGGATCGTCGCGAAGGTGCGCGGGGACGGGCTCGTCGGACACGATGTCCGAGATGACGGCCCGACCTCCCTCGCGCAGCACGCGGTAGATCTCGCTGAACAGGTGCGGCTTGGCATCGGGGGGCACGAGGTTGAGGACGCAGTTCGACACCACGACGTCGATCGACCCCGAGGCGACGAGCGGGTGCGTGCGACGAAGCTCGTCCGCCCGGACGTTCGCCGCCCGCAGCCCGTCGGCATTTTTCACGGGCGTCTCTCCCAGCGCTTGGTCCAGCAGGTCGAGGTCGAGTGAGAGATCCTGGATGCGTCCCCGCCGGAACTCCACGTTCGCGTAGCCCAGCCGCTCGGCCACGTGGGGCGCGGCGCGGCGCGCGACCTCGAGCATCTCCCGGGTCAGGTCGATACCGACGACGCGGCCCTCCGGTCCCACGACCTGGGATGCGATGAAACAGATCTTACCGGTGCCGCTGCCCAGGTCGAGCACCGATTCCCCGGGGGCCAGAAAACGACTCGGATCTCCACAGCCGTAGTCCCTCTCGATCACCTCGTCGGGGATGACTTCCAGGTAGCGCGCGTCGTATTCGACGGGACAACACAGCGTAGACTGCCTCTCGCGGGCGCCGCGCGCGTAACGCTCCCGCACCGATCGCTCCAAACCGGCCGCGCCTGTCTGCATGATCACGCTCCTGCCGTGCGGGCGACGCCCGCAGTTTCGAGGATTCCGGCCCGGGTCTTCGCGCACCTCACACGCGGTCGGCCGCGGCGCGCCGCCACTCTTCGAACGCGTGCGCCGCGGCGGCTTCGAACGACGGGCGCTCGGGCACCCAGCCCAGCTGCCGCGCGTTGGGCGCCGCGAGCCGCTGATCCAGGCACATGGCGTCGGCG
>JBFIOX010000003.1:0-20864 GCA_041610455.1 Gemmatimonadota bacterium | reverse complement strand
GTGCACGTGAGCCGCGACGGAGGGGCCACGTGGCAGAACGTGACGGCCAACCTCCCGGGCCTCCCCCCCAACGGCGTGGTGCGGAACATCGACGCTTCAAAGTGGGATGCCGGGAAGGCCTACCTGTCGGTCGAGTTCCACTACGACGGCAACTTCGATCCGTACATCTACAAGACGACCGACTACGGGCGGACGTGGACGAAGATCACGAACGGGATGGAGCCGAGCCCGGTGAGCTACGTGCGCAACGTGCGGGAGGACCCGGTCCGGCCCGGGCTTCTCTACGCGGGCACCGAGAGCACCCTCTACGTCTCCCTCGACGACGGCGCCTCCTGGCGCGAGCTCATGCCGGGCCTACCGCACACGCCGTACTACTGGCTCGTCGTGCAGGAGCACTTCAACGATCTCGTGATCGGCACCTACGGACGGGGCTTCTGGATCATCGACGACGTCACGCCCCTGCAGCAGATGACGCCGTCCGTCGCCGCCTCCGATGCGCACCTGTTCGAGCCCCGCGACGCGTATCGCTTCCGCCCCGTGGCGTCGCCGTTCGAGATGTCGAACGATCCCGTCGCGGGCAGGAATCCTCCGTACGGCGCCTCGCTCAACTACTGGCTGGGCGAGGGTGGAGAGCGCGACGTGCAGCTGGTCATCGCCGATGCATCGGGCGCGACGGTGCGCACGCTGGAGGGGACCTCCCGAGCCGGCATCAACCGCGTGTGGTGGGATCTGGAGGGCGAGCCCACCACCGAGGTGAAGTTGCGCACGCCCCCGCTCTACGCCTCGTGGCTGGAGGTGGGAGACGATGGCGAGCGGCCGATCATCGCCGGTCGCGTGTCGATCCTGCGGCCGCCGGGCGAGTACCGCGTCACGCTCGTCGTGGACGGAGCCGATCGGGGCAGCGCGCCGCTGCGCGTGCTCAAGGATCCACACAGCGAGGGGTCGGAGGCCGACATCGCGGCCCAGGTGGTCTTCTTGGAGGAGATCGCCGGCGACGTGAACCGGACGGCGGACATGATCAACCGTGTCGAGCTGGTTCGAAAGCAGCTCGGCGACCTGGATCTGGTGCTGAAGGCGGCGGGGGGGGACCTGTCGGGCCTGCGCGAGACCGTGCGGGACATCGACGGGAAGCTGATCGACGCCGAGGAGCAGGTCTACCAGATGCGGCTCACCGGCACCGGGCAGGATCGGGTGCGCTGGCCGACCAAGGTGTACGGTCGGCTCACCTACCTGGCCGGGGGCGTCGCCACGGCCGACTTCGCGCCCACGGACCAGGCGCGCGAGGTGCACGTGGCGCTCGTCGAGCGACTCGAGCGCGCGCTGGCCGACTTCGAGGCGGTCCTCTCGTCCGACCTGCCGGGGCTCAACGCGCAGCTGCGCGCGGCGAACCTGCCGAACGTGATCGCCGCGGTCCCCTGAGGGTGTAGTCGCGGGCCCGGGCCGAGACGCGGGCCCGGACGGTCACTCGATGCGGCGGGGGCGTTGCGGCCCGGTCACCAGATCGTCGAGCCGCACGATGAGGCGCGAGAGCACGTTCGACTGGGACGTCTCGGCGAGCGCCACGGCGATGTACTTCTTGCCGGCGCGCTCGACCACCGCGGCGTCGGCGTGCCAGTCCCGCCACGTCCCCGACTTGCGGAAGATCCGCGACAGCGGGTATTGGCGGCGCAGCCCGAGCACGAATTTGTGCTCGATGGCGGGGTCCCCCATGATCGACTTCATCTCGCGCGAGGCCCAGGGGCTCACCAGCGTCCCCTGCTCCATCATGACCAGGAACCTCGCGACCTGACGAGCGGTGGCGCCGTGCGAGAGGTTGGCGAGCGGGTCGCGCCGCCACACCCCGAGCCCGCCGTAGCCCCGGCCGACCCACAGTCCGCCCTGCCGGTCGACGTCGTACAGCTCGTGGTGAGGATCGCGCAGCGACGCCGCGATGTTCTCGAAGCCCACCAGCCGGATGAGCTCGCTCGAGATCCGATTGTCGGAGTTGCGGATCATGCGTTCCATCTTGCCCCGCAGCTCCGGCGTGTACTCGAGCTCGCCCTGCTCGACCTGATCGAACACGCCCAGCATGATCGCGATCTTGGGAAGGCTCGCCGCGTAGCGCATGCGATCGTCATCGATCGCCGCGTAACGCAGCGCGCCCGGCTCGGAGAGATCCACCAGCGCCACCGAGAGACGGCCACGCCGGATGAGCGAGCGGAACGGCTCGGCCTGCATGGAGCGCTCGAGAGCGGCCTGCAGGCGGACATCTCGGTCGGGCAGCACCAGGGTCGTGACGGCGGTCTCGCCGTCCGCGGCCAGGCTTTGCGCGGCTAGCGGTGCGGAGGCGACGAGGGCACACGCCCCGAGCAGGAGCGCGCGCGGCCACATCATCATTCTCATGTCTTCTTCACCGTCGGCCGGCCCCGCGGGGCGCGCCCTCGGCTAAGGGTTGGCGTCGCGGATCAGACGATCGATCTGACTCGCGATCTCGGAGTGCTCCGAGGCCGAATTCACCTTGAGCACGTTCGACATCATCGACACCATGTAGCGCCGCTGCGGCTCCTGGCCCGCCCCGGTCGCGTCGGCCGGCGTCTCCACGATCGCCACCGAATGCATGAGGTTCTCCGCGTTGCCGCGGTACTGCCCGCACTGGTACCCCTCTTCGGGCCGACAACGATACAACGATCCCGATTTGAAGAACACGGCCGCGTCCCGCAGGGCCGGCGAAGCGGCGTATCGGTAACGGCGGCGCGTGAAGTACATGAGCTTCTTCATCTCGAGGCTGCTCCACCGGTCCACGAGCCGGCCCTGCTCGAGACGGAGCATCCAGCGCACGAGCTCGCGCGGGACGGCGCGGCTTCCGCCCGCCGGGATGACGCGCTGCGCGCCGTTCGTGAAGTAGGTGCGAAGGTGCAGCCCGGACAAGTCGATGCCGGCTTCGAGCAGCGGCTCCTCGATGAGGCGCACCGACCTCTCCGCGAGCTCGCTTCGTGGGGTCTGGGCGAAGAAAGCCTCTTCCTGCTCGCGCGTCGGAGGATATTCCTTGCCGAACACGCTCAAGAGGAGCGCCTCCTTCCAGACCACGGAGCCCGCCGCGTTCGAGCTCGGCGACACCATGTGGTCCACCCACTCCCATAGGCTGAACTCGTCTCCCAGGCGGATCGCGCGGTGCGCGACGCTGGAGAAGTTCTCTCCCACCACGGGCACCGTGTGGCTGTTCGGCATCGCGAACCGATCCGCCACGACCTTCGTCTCCCGCAGAACTCGTACCCGAGCGGGGACGTCGTCCGGGTACAGCTTGCGCAGCTCGTTGAACAGCCCGCTCATGACCAGGAGCTTGCCCACGCTGCCGGGGATGTACCCCTGGTCCTCCCGCACCGCCGCGTATCGCGGATTGCTAGGATCGGTGATGTCCAAGAGCGCGATGCGGTAGGTCGCGCTGCGCCCCCGCATGATGCGGTCGAGCCCGGCCTGCAGCGCGGCGTCGCGGGGCGCCCCGGGGCCGAGGTCGAAGCCCGGGTTGGCGTCCGCCATGCGGAGCCGGATGGCCGAGGACGGCAGCAGCGCCCCGGGAGGCAGCGGGACGTTCCCGGCCAGCCTCCCGTCCAGGATCATCTGGTAGGCCCTGAGCCGACGGATCCCCGTGTGCTCCCAGCCATCGAGCGGGTAGTCGATGGGACGCACGTCCGCCGCCAGGAGGACGGCGGCCAGCGCCACCGTCAACGCCGCGCGCGCGCCCCGCATCAGATCGCCTCCTCCATCGAGATCCGCCGCGTCGCGTTCGCCATCGCCTCGCGATCGAGCGCGGCGAGCCGGTCCATCATCTCGCTGCTTCGAAAGCGCACGAACGGCCGGACCTGGAAGAGCCAGATCTTGCCATCCACGAAGCCGAACTCGAAGTCCCACACGCGGCCGGGCGTCTTGTCGGTCGTGCGGCGCTTCCAGGTCTCGACCACGCCGCGCAACTGCTCGATCTCGTCCCGCGTGAGCAGGTATTCGGGTCGCCGCGCCGGCACCATGCGCGCGCCGCCGCCCGGCTCGAGGATCCGGCGCACGGGGGACCGCGTCTGGGTGAGGAGCGTCGTGCCGCCGTTGGGGTGGACCAGGATCGTCTCGGCCCCCTCGCCATCCACCGCACCGCCGACGCCCTCGCCCGTGGCGATCATCAGGTCGTCGGGAGTCCCGTTCTGGAGGCCCGACGTGATCATCACGCCCGACTTCTCCGAGGGGACGCTGCGCAGGAGCAGCACCGAGGGATAGACCTCGCCTTGATCGTCGAGGATCTGCTTGCGCCACAGATAGGCGCGCTCGCTGAACGGCGAGGTCCACACCTGCTTGATGCCCGCCAGGATGTCATCCAGGGAGCGTCGGTTCGGGAGCGTGAGGTTCAGCCCGGCCCCCGAGAACTGCGGCAGGTCTTCGACGTTGGTGTCGCTGCGCACGAAGATCCCCGCGGAGAGGTCGGACCCGAAGATGCGCGTGACCTCGCTCACGATGCGAGCCCGCATGTCGGGCAGCCATTCGAGCTCCACGATGGACGTACGGAGACGCGCGAGACGTTCGAACATGAAGCGATCGATGTCCTCCTCGGAGCGTCCCTGCGCGCGCATCGAGGCCGCCGTCTCGTAGGCGCGCGCCAGCTCCTGGAGGGGCGTCAGCCCCGTATCCTCGAGGGGCCGGTCGACGTGCCTGCGGAACATGCCGAAGGTGAGGGCGAGGCCCGGAGCCACGCGTCCGGGGAAGACGGACGCCAGGGCCCCCAGGTTGGCCGCCTTCGGCCCGACCAGCACGCCCGAATCCTCCGAGCGCAGCTCGTCGAGGGGGATGGGCCGCAGCGCCGTCAGATCGAGCCGGGACGTGTCGAGCCGGTATTTCTGACCCCGCACCTCCTGACGCACGGCCAGCAGGCTGCGGTCCTGCTCGGTCATCGCGGTCGTGTCCTTGACCACCACTCGCCCCAGCGGTGAGACGGCGTAGAACACCTCGCGGTCCTCCGCCTCGCGCAGCAGCGGCAGCGCCTGCGAGGGGATCGAGGCGTTCGGGATCCCGAGGTTGCGGGCCAGCAATTGGATGTGGGACAGCAGATTGCCCGCATCGAGCGTGAGCACCCCCGCGACGGGACGAAGCTCCGGCGTCGTCTCGGGCAGCACGTAGATCGCCGTGCGGTCGAACTCGTGAGGCACCTCGTGCTCGGCCAGCTCCAGCCGTCCCCGCGCCACGCCCGCGTTGAGCCCGCGGATGCCCGCGATGGCGCTTCCGGTCTCACCGCCGTCGGCGAGCAGCGTGTGCGATGCGCCGAGCGCCTCGTCCGCGTCCGCCGCCAGGCGTCCCAGGGCCGTCGACAGGGGCAGCAGGATCGAACCGCGCAGAATCGCGTCCGGAAAGCCCGCCGCCTTGGGCTCGACCGCCACGTACCGATCCAGGGCCGGTGCCATGTAGCTCCGGACCGTGCCGGTGGCCCATTCGAGCGACCGGGTCAGGTACGAGAGGCCCTGACGGTAGGCCAGAGCCTCGAGGGAGGTGGGCTCCGAGAGACGGTTGATTCCGGCCTCCAGCGCCTCGCGCTCGCGGGGCGAGAGGAGGCCGGCCCCCTCGGCGAGCTCGAAATACACCGAGAGGTCGCGCACGCGCCGACGCCGGGTGCGCGGCTCCGCCTCCGTCTCCCTGGCCGTCGCGATGACCAGCGCCTGCTCCTGGAGCGTGTGGTTCAGGTCGAGGAGGAGGAGGCTTTCGGCTCCGTTGCCCGTCGAGACGACCCGGCGCCGGATCTGTGAGGACAGCTGTCCCAGATCGCGCAGCATGGTGGTGGCGTCCCCCGCCGCGATGCTCGCGCGCAGGGCGGCCAGGTCTTCCGCGATGCCGGGGGCGCCGGCCAGACGGCGCTCGAACTCCCGCAGTCGGTCGAGGTGCGCGGTGCGGTCGTACTGGGCGGCCAACAGCCCGCGCAGCTGCCCGAGCTTCTGCTGCGCCTGCGGGCGCAACCCCGTCCGCCGCGCGAACCGCGTCACCGCGGCGAGATCGTCGCTCGAAGGGAAGGAGTGGATCTTGATGCGCAGGGGGAGGAAATCCGGCTCCAGCTCGGCGATCTCGGTGGCCAGATTGCGAACGCGTTGAACCGACATGTCCCCCGCGACGCCGACGTGGGGCACCACGGCGACCACCCGGGTGGCCAGCCAGTAGTGATCCCGTACCCAGCGCGGATCGGACAACAGCCGCTTGAGGAACGCGGTTCCGGCTGCCTCCTCGTCCTCGGCCTGGCGCGCGCCGCGGTAATACCGCGCCTGTCGCAGCACCCACCCATCGTCGATCTCGAACAGGAACTGGTCGAGCACGAGCTGCTTGAGGCGATCGTACGCGTGGGGCGCGTCGAGCAGCGCCTCGAACGACGTGGCCTGGAGGATGGTGCCGGGATGGAAGCCGAGCGGACCCAGGCGCCTCGCCGCGTCCGACATCTCGGCGTGCTGCACCCCCCCGCCGCGCTCGCGGCAGCCGGCGCCCTGCGGCGGCTGCACGGTCCCGTCCGCGCAGAACCATCGGATCCGGAGGTACGGCCCGCGCGCGTCCCGCTTCATGGCCTCCAGCGTGGCGCGGACCTCCGCGATCTGGGCTTCCTGGAGCGGAGGGAGATAGTCTTGGGCGGCCGCCGGCCTCCCCGCCGACAAGGCGAGGCAGGCGAGCGGCCACCAGGCGAGTCGCGCGAACGAACGGCGGTGGCCCTTCGAGGTCATTCCACCTCTGTGGATGAGGTTCGACGATCCGGGAGACTGGCTCCATCGGCTCGGCCGGCTCAATCTACGGCGATCTGGTACCTTGGATCAGGTGCGCGGTTCCAGGCTCACCGCGGACGACTGCACGCGACGGGAGGGGGACGAGGCCTTCATGAAGCGGGGCGCCGGAAGTCCGCGCGGGAGCTGGCTGGCGTACGCGGCGGGGTTCTTCCGCCGCGTCGAGCCGGCCGAGCAGCGCGACGCCGCGGGCGCCTTCCTCACCCTGTTCGGCTTCATGATGGGGCACGCGCTGCTCGAGACGGCCCGCGACGCCCTGTTCCTGGCTCGTCTTCCCGCCTCGCAGCTCCCCTGGGTGTACCTGGTGATCGCGGTCGTCGCGCTCGTCCTGGCCGAGCGCCAGAGCGTGCTCCTGCGCCGCTTCTCGAGCCGCAACGAGCTGTCCGGCTGGCTCCTCTTCGCGGCCACCGGCTGCTTCGGCTTCTGGCTCGTGTCGGGACTGGGGCAGACCTGGGTCTTCTACGCCATCTACGTGTGGACGGGCGTGCTGGCGACGCTCGTCGTGGTCCGCTTCTGGACCCACCTGGGCACGCTGTTCACGGTCACCCAGGCCAAGCGCGTCTTCACCGTCGTCGGCTCGGGAAGCGTGCTCGGAGCCATCGCGGGCTCGGCGGTGGCGCGCGGCCTCACCGACCTGGTCCCGCCGCGGCACCTGCTCCTCGCCGCCGCGGTCGTTCTCCTGGCCACGTCCCCCGCGCCCCGACTGCTCCGCCGTGCCGCCACCCGACAGATGCCGATCGACAGCGGGCGCTCGCCCCTGCAGGCCGCCCTAGGCATCTGGGGCGATCCGTACATGAAGCGCATCGCCATCCTCATCGTCCTCGCTGCCATGACGTTCTCGCTCGTCGACTACCTGTTCAAGAGCGCCGCCGACCGGGCCATCGCGCCCCCCGACCTGGCCTCCTTCTTCGCGACCGTGTATCTGACGCTCAACCTGGCCTCGCTCGTCGTACAGCTCGGAGTGGTGTCGTGGCTGGTTCGGCGCTTCGGGCTCAACCGCGCCCTCGCCTTCGTGCCGGCCCTCCTCCTGCTCGGCGCGAGCGGGCTGGCGGCCGGAGGCGGGCTCGCGTTCGCACTCATCATGAAGGGGGTGGACGGCAGCCTGCGGCACTCGCTCTTCCGCACCGGGAGCGAACTCCTCTTCGTCGCCATCCCGATCGAGCTCCGCATGCGCGCGAAGCCGATCATCGACATGCTGGGTCACCGAGGTGGCCAGGTCGTGGCCTCGCTCTCGCTCCTCGTCCTCCTGGGACTGGGAGCGGGCGACCGGCTGATCGCGGTGGTGGCCGTCTCGGTCGCGGCGCTCTGGCTGGCCCTCACGATCGACCTGCGCAGCTACTACCTGGACGTCTTCCGCGGCTTTCTCGACGCCGACTTCGCCCCCTCGAAGTACGATCTCGATCGCACCCAACTCGCCAACCATCCCGGCTTGCTCGGTGCACTGACGAGTCCGGATGCGGCCACCGCGATCGCCGCGCTCGAGCTGCTGGCCGAGACGGGCGCCGCCCACAAGCTGGGGCCCGAAGTGTTCGCCCACTCCGACGCGCAGGTGCTGGTGAAGGCCCTCGATTCGTGCGCCGAAGCGGGGATGGTGGATGCGGCCGCGATCGTTTCGTTGCTGCGCCGCCCGGAAGAGGAGGTGCGCGTCGCGGCCTACCGCGCCGCGTTCGCCGTCGACCTGGCGGCGGACGCCATCCGTCCGGGACTCGAGGATCCCTCTCCCCACGTGCGCTCGCTGGCCACCGCTTGGCTCGTGAGCCAGGGGGAGAGCCAGCCGCCGGCCGAGCTGGAGCAGCGCATCAAGGGCTTGCTGGCGGGCGATGCCCCGGGACGCTGGGCGCTCGCCCGGGCGCTGAGGGAGGACCAGGCCGGCGCGCTGCGCGATCTGCTCGGGCCGCTTCTCGACGATCCGCATCCGACCGTCCGGCGAGAAGCGATCCGATCGGTGAGCCGCCTGGGCGATGAGCGCTTCTCGGACCGGCTCATCGAGTGTCTGGCCGCGCGCTCGGTGCGGCGGGAGGCGCGCGCGGCGCTGGCCCAGATGGGCCCCGCGGGCGTCGCGCGCATGACCGAGATGCTGAGGGACCCGGCGGTGCCGCACGCCGTCCGACGCCACCTGCCCGATGCCATCGCCGGCTGCGCGACCATGCAGGCGGCCCGCACGCTGGTCGGCCACCTGCGCGCCGAGCGCGACGGCATGATCCGGTTCAAGATCCTCCAGGCGCTCGGGCGCATGCGACGCCGGCAGCACGAGCTCCCGCTGGACAACGCGCAGCTGCGGCTCGCGCGCGATCACGCGCTCCGCCAGGGCTTCGAGGTCATGCGATTGCGTCGGGCGCTCGAGAATCGTCCCCGCCCGCAGCACTCACCCCGACTGCCGTCGGAGCGGCTGCTCATCGGCCTGCTGCGAGACAAGCAGGACCACGCCGTGGAGCGGGTGTTCCGCCTGTTGAACCTGGAGACGAAGAACGACGACTTCTACCGCATCTACAAGGGTCTTTCGAGCCCCACGCCGGAGGGCCGTGCCAGCGCGCTCGAGTTGCTCGAGCATCTCCTGGGTACGGCCGAGCGGATCGCGTTTCTCGAGGTCGTGGAGGACCTGTTCGAGCTGGACGGCGGGACGGCACGGCCCGCGCGGCCCGGGTCGCGCAAGGCCCTGGTCGATGCCCTGCGCACGCTCATGACGGGTCATGTGGAGTCGCTGAGCGCCCTGGCGGCGGCCTGCGCCGCCGATCTCGGCCTGTCCGAGCTCGAGGAGACCATCGACGCGGCGACGCCGCACTCTCGCGACGCGCAGATCGTGCTGGGGCGGGCGAAGGCCGTATTCGCCGGGGAGGCCAAGGGATGGACGTGACCCGGACGCCCTCGCCGCCCGATGCAGTCGAGCGCGCGCTCTTCCTGAGACGACTGTCGTTGCTGCGGGGATTCCCGTTCAGCGCTTTTCGGGCGCTCGAACGGACGGCGAGGCACGTGTGGCTCGATGCCGGGGACACGATCGACACCGGCGAGCGCGTGCAGGACGAGGTCGCCTTCGTGATGAGCGGCGAGCTGTGGGCGGAGAGCGGGTTGCGGCCGGGGCGCGCGATCGGCGCGGGTCAGCTGGCCGGTCTCACGCACCTGCTCGCGCGCAGGCCCGCCCTCGGAATGACGGCGCGCCGGCCCACCAGCGCGCTCCTGGTGTCGGCCGATGACCTGGAGGATCTGTTCGAGCGCCACTTCACGTCGGTCGAGTTCATGATCCACTACATGGCGCGCGAGTGTCTGGCCGACCTCGAGCAGCTCCCCGACGGCGTCGAGGTCGGGTTCGGATCGCGCGACGCCGGCGTGCCCACGGCACCGCTGGACTTCGTCGAGCGGCTGGGCGCGCTCGGCACCTCGCCCATGCTGCCGGCGCAGAGCCTCGACGCGCTGGCCGAGCTGGCCCGGCACGTGAGCGAGGAGCGCCGCGACGCCGACGACGTGCTGTGGCGGCCGGGAGACCCGGCCGACCACTTCCTATTGGTGGTGGCGGGGTCCATCCGATGCGACATCGGAGGCGGCCGTGCGTATCACGAGCGTCGCGGCGCAACGGCGGGCGAGTACGAAGCCCTCTCCACCGGAGTCCGGCAGTTCGGCGCGGTGGTCCGCGATCCGGTGGTCGCGCTGCGCATCGACCGCGAGCTGTTTCTCGACGTGCTGGAGGATCACGCGGGCATGGCGCGCAGCTTCCTCGGCGTGTTGGCCGAGGAGCGCTTGACGCTGGCCGCGAGCCGGGGCTGAGTCCCGCGGGCCCGAGGGCGGTGTGGCCCGGACGCGGCGCACCCCCAGCCCCCAAGCCGCCTCCGCCCGAGCCACGAATCGGCCCCGAGGGCGTCTAATACGACGGGGTGCGGATCACCGGTTGGAAGAGCTCCGTGCGGTGCGCGCAGGCCGGATCCACCGGGCAGGCCGGGCAGTCGGGCTCGGTCATCTCGGGGCAGCGCGCGCGGTTCTGGAAGAAGAACCAGTCCACCGCGCCCATCGGCCGCCCGCTGGCCCGCCATACCTCCATCAACGCGGCGTGGCACGCGGCCCGCACCGCCTCCTCGTCCGGCTCGTCCAGCAGCTCGCGAGCCGCGATGCGCGCGCGCAGGCGCTCGTCCTCCACCGACACGAGCCCGATGCGCAGACAGCTGCGCATGCAGTGGTAATCGACGATCGGCGGCGCGTCCTCGCCCGGCCCGGGCCGCAAGAACCGCTCGGGGCGTTGCGCCAGGATGAGCGCGAGGAGGCCGGACTTCTTGCGCCACGGGTCCTCCTTGTAGCCCCCCACGCCGTCCAGGGCGCGAAGGAGCGCGCCCAGCGGTCGCGGGTTGGCCCCGATGCGCGCCACCACGTCGGCCGGCGTCCAGCCTAGGGCGCGCATGTCGCGGCCATAGGCGACCGCCTGGGCGAAGTGGAGGTCCGCGGCGGGGAGGGGGTTGCGGCCCGAATCGTCGCGCAGCCGGCGCTCGAAGCGGTCCCGCGACAGCTCCGCCTGGCCCGCCGGCGCCAGCTCGCCGGCGGCTTCATCGAGCCAGCGCCGGTAGGCGCGCCACAGGAAATCGCTCCCCTTGAGCGGCTCCCCGTCGAGGGACGCGATCATCGGAGCCTCGTACCGGCCCTCGCGCTCGGTCCAGAAGCCGAACTGTTGGACCGTGGCCGCGAAGAAGAATTCGAGCGCGCGCGGGTCGCCCACCTCGGGGTAGGGCGGACCGGTGAAGTCGAACGGCCGCGCCTCGGGGGCGTCGGCGACGATGCGCGCGACCGCCCGAATGCGCCCGACATCGGGCTGCGCGCGGGGATCCCGCGCCGGGCTCGGGGCCGGGGCGGGGTCGAGCAGCCGCTCGGGGCCGACGCCCGTCACCACCTCCGCCGCCGCTGCGACCGCCCAGCGGGCCGCCATGACGGGGTGATCTCCCTGCGCGATGCGGGCCAGGGCGGTGCCACAGAAAGTGTCGCCGGCCCCCGTGGGATCGAGCTCCTCCACCGCGACCGGCGCCACGTCCGTCGCGTGGGTGCCCTGGACGACGCGCGCCCCACGGGCCCCCCGCGTGACGAAGAGGACGCGGCCCGGCGCGACCCCCGGCGGCCGCCGCCCGAACAGGAGGGCCGCCTCATCCGCGTTGCAGAAGAAGAACTCCGCCGTGTCGAGCACCGAGGCGACCGCGGCTCGGTGGCGGCGGATCCCGCCGCGGTACGCGCCGCACGCCACGCGCAGGCCCGCCGCGGTCAGATGCCGGGCGAACGCGAGCTGCAGCTCGGGATCGATGAGCGGCACGACGTAGGCGAGCGCGCCCCGCTCGAGCGGCGGCAGGTGCTCGAAGCGCACGTCGCCCTCTGAGCCCTGCACGGCCCGGTGGTACACCGTCTCGCCGCTCGGCAGGTACTCGATCTCGAAGTGCGGGAGCCGGTCGGGCTCCACGGTGGGTCCCACCCAATCGAGCGAGGCGGCGGCGATCACCAGCTCCGGAGGCATGGGATCGGGGCGCGGCGCGATCACCGTGACGTGCGCGCCGGCACGCTGAGCGGCCAGCGCCGTGTAAAGGCCCGCCCCCCCCGCCGAGCGCTCCGACCGGCCACCGAAGTGCAGGAGATCGATCGAGGGGCTCCCCACCACGAGCAATCGCGGACCACAAACAGAGAGGGGCGCCGCGGCGCCCCTCTCATCCGACTCGTCTGGTGGGGGCCGTCGGCTCACCCCCCCTGTTCCTCCTGGGTCGTGATGCGCTCGCGCGAGCCCTCGGGGCCGTTGTCCCAGTCCTGGGCGCTCGAGATGTTCGGCATCCCCCAGTCGTTCCCGTTCCAGCCCCCGAACCCCTCCATGCGGAAGGTCCAGATCCCCGTGGTCATGTCGCTCACCACGATGAGTCCGTCGGCGTTGCGCACGTCCACCCCGAACGTGCCGTTGAACACGGGATAGCGGTCGGCGTTCTCGGGGCCGAGATACGTGTCGTAGTGCGCCACCGTGATGGGATTGGTGGGGTCCATCATGTCGAACACCACGAGCCCATCCAGATACCCGGACACGAACACGTACGGCCAGCGGATCTCGTGGTTGTGCACGAGGTTCTTCCAGTTGGCCGTCCATGCCGCGATGGGCGACTGGATGGCCGACACCTCGCCGCGCAGCCCCGGGCGGAGATCGAAGATGCGCAGGGGCGCGTAGCGGTACTCGGTCTCGGCCACCGCGAAGTTGCCGTCCGGCGTCGGGGTGAACGTGTGGCCGCCACGCACCCCGGATACCCCGACGATCTGAGTCAGCAGGCTCGGGTTCTCGAGATCGGTGATGTCGTAGATGTAATACCCGCCCACGCCGCCTCCGTAGAAGCGGTCGGTCCCGGTCTCGGGGTGGTAGCCCGCATAGAAGTCGTGATAGCCTCGGCGGGCTCCATCGCCCTGGTCAGGCACGGGGATCTCGGCCACGCGCGCCGAGCCGCGCCCCTCCACCAGCATGCCGAGGTCGTAGACCGCGGCGAAGGGACCCGAGACGGTGGACATCAGATAGACGTTCCCGTTCGAGTGCTTGTACACGAAGATGTTGTGGAACCCGCCGGGCAGCTCCGGCTCGCGGATGCGGGCCACTTCGCGGACCGACGCGGGATCCGGGAGCCCCGTCACGTCGAGCACCACGGCTCCCATGTCGGAGTCGGGCCCGCCCTGGCCGAACTGGAGCGACTGCACGACGTAGTAGCGGTTCTTCCACTTGAAATGCTTGACGTCCATCCCGCCGGTGCCGCGATGAAGCTCCTGGTTCTCGATGCGCCAGCGGTAGATGACCCGCGGCTTCTCCGGATCGGCGATCGATACGATGTCCAGTCCCTTCGGACCCACGTCGCCGTACACCATGCGCGACACGTAGGCGTAGGGACGCGACAGCTCCTGCTCGATGTCCAGATCGGCCACGCTGAGGCGCGGGCCGAGCGGCTGGTGCCCCAGCACCTCGATGTTGTCGCTGCCGCGCTTGACCACCTCGACCTGGGCGGCCGCGTCGCCGGGTCCCGAAAAGAGCGCCGCGGCCGCGGCCACGAGGGTCAGGCGAGCGCCCGACATCGCCGGCGCGCCGCGCCGCGTCCGCGCGTGGGCCGAGGTATTCTCGAGTTGCCGCTTCATGCTCCCTCCGTTCGAGCGTTCAGGCGCGCGGCGGGGCTCCGATGTCACCCGCCGCCTTCCGCGGGGTCGACCGTGAAGACCATCGACATCCCGGCCTCCAGGTGCTCCGCAATATGGCAGTGCGCCATCCAGCGGCCAGGGTTCGACACCTCGAGCAGGATGTCGAACGTCGCGCCGACCGGGATGACCGCCGTGTCCTTCCAGGCCAGGTTCTCCGCCGGCACGCCGTCCCGCGCGATGACGAGAAACCGCTGTCCGTGAATGTGGATGGGGTGCTGCATGGGGTGGAACGCGCGTCGCCGATTGTGGATGCGGATCTTGACGACGTCCCCCACCCGAAAGCGCCAGTCGATGTCGCGATTCTCCCGCCCGGTCCGCACGTCGCGCACGATCCAGCTCAGGTTCTTCGAGGTCGAGAGGTAGTTCATCATCGGCATGGCGTCGTTCCACTCGACGGGCGGGAAGAACAGCGTGTCGAGCGACATGACCGCCACCATCGCGCTGGGCAGGTCGAGCACCCGCATCGTCAACTCGAGCTCGTGATCGACGGGGCGCGAGAACTCGTCGCGCACGCGATCGATGTCCGCGACCACGTCCGCGTGCTCTCTCAGCGTCCCGAAGGCCTCCCCATGGTCGTCGGCGATGGGCGCTTCGGAGACCCTCACGAGGGCCAGGGTGTCGACGTGCGGATAGTAGACGCCGGCGAAGTGGTCGATGGCCTGGATCGCGTTGGTGAGGGCGTAGGTCCCCGGCGTGTCGAACCGGGCATCCACCACGTAGCGTTGTGCGGGCGCGAGAACCACGTTCTCGGTGAAGCGCTCGCGCTCGAACTTGCCCACGTCGGCCCCCACCAGCTTCAGCCGCGCGCCCGGCAGCACGAGGTTGAACGTGCGCGTGTTGGCCACGTTGGTCAGATAGAGGCGCCGCACCTCGCCCTTGCGGACCGTGAGGTCCCAGCGTGGCTCGCCGTTCACGAGGATCACGTTGCCGAAGCGCCCCATGAGCGACTGCACCGCGCCCTCGCGCCCGAACGGGAACAGTCCCGCGTCGTCGACGAGCAGGTCGTCCAGCATGAGGAACTCTTCGGCGTTCACCGGCCCCAGGTCATCCGGGGCGGCGGCGTCCACCAGCATGTTGCCGTAGAGCCCCAGCTCTTGCTGCACGTCCTCGCGGTGATGCGGGTGGTACCAGTACAGCCCGGCGTCGCGGAAGTACACGCGGTAGGTGAACGATTCGCCGGGCTCGATGGGGTCCTGCGTCACCCCCGGGACCCCGTCGAAGCGGTTCTCGACGCGCACCCCGTGCCAGTGGATCGCGGTCGGGAGATCGATGCGGTTGGTGAACAGGACGATGATCTCGGCGCCCTGCGGCACGCGGATCAGCGGCCCGGGATACTGACCGTTGAAGCCGTACATCGTGAACGTACGGCTCCCCACCTGGCGGCGGACGAACCCGGCCTCGAGACGCAGCGTGTCGCCGCCCCGCAGCGAAACGATCTCCCGGAAGACGGCTTCGGGCAGGCCGGTGGGATCCAGGTCCGCTCCGGGCAGGAACGGCGCGAGCCCGGGCACGGCGCCTTCCAGGCCCGGGACCATCATGGGCATGGGGCGCGAGTGCGGAGGCATCCGCCACGCGGCCGCCGAATCCGGCGCGGCGTGCCGATGCGCCGCGGACTCCGCCTGAGCGGCCATCCGGGCCGGATGGGCCGCAACCGGGAGCAGGGCCAGCAGGCACGCCGCCCGAATGGAGCGCGACGTCGCGCGGATCAGTAGTTCTGGCAGTTGACGCCTTCGAACGGTCCGTGACCGGCCATGGTGTGCATGCGCCCCGACGGGGAGAGGCCGGTGAGGAGGACGGGTCCGGTCCACCGGTCGACATCGGGATCGGGCTCTTCGGTCACGAAGACGAGGAACTTGTTCCAGCTCACCGGACCGCTGGCCCGCCGCGTCTCGTCGAACACCCCGAGGCGCACCACCTGGTCCAGCTCGGGCGTGGCGGCCCACGCCACGTGGTGGGTGCCATCGCGGCGCCTGAGCTGCTCGATCGTCAGGGTGACCACGTAGGCATGGCGCCCCTCTCCGTCCACAGCGATGCCGAACGGCGATTCGGAAGCGACCAGCGTCATCGAGCCGCGCCCGCCCGGCGCGTTCTGCGTGGGCCTGAGCGGCACGACCTCGGGGTCGAGCGCGCAACGCGAGGCATCCGGGAGACCGACCGGAGGCAGGAGCAGGGCGACGCCCACTGCCCCGCGTGAAAAGATGCGGCGCGGTCCCGCGCGCACGTGCGGAAACATGCCGAGAAAGCTCCGAGCCCGCGCCCGGCGGTGCAAGCGGCGCCCTTCCGTGTACCGTTGGCGACCGTCCGCCGCGCGACTCACGGCCCGGGTGGGCGGCTCTTCATCGGCCACGATCTCACGGCTCGAGCGGCGCATCTTCCTCGACGACGATCTCGCGGCCGCGCGGGCGCTCGCCCACCCGGCCCGGGTCGGGGGTCCCGGGGCGCGGGCCCCGCGCACCGGGGGCCGGGCGGGCCGCGAAGCCCCACGAGGCGCCCGGGCCCATGGCCCCTCCCACGACCGTGATCTCGCCCGCCTCGATCCGCTCCATGAACCGACTCCGGAGGCGGGCCATGAGGCGCCGCCGCAGGGGGCGCACGAGCAGCGCGAGACCGAGGAGGTCGGTGAGCACCCCGGGGGTCAACAGCACGACTCCGGCGAGGAGGACCAGCAGTCCGTGCACCAGCTCTTCGGCCGGAAGCCGGCCCTGCGCCAGCTCGGACTGGACCGCGCGCCAGCTGCGGAGGCCCTCGCGTCGCGCGAGCCACGCGCCGGCGGCGCCGGTGCCGATCACCAGGCCCAGCGTCGGCCCGAGCCCGATGAGGCCGCCGATCTGGATGAGGATGGCCAGTTCGGCGATGGGGACGAGCGTGAACAGCAGGAACAGCCGGAGCAGCATGGAACTAGAAGCCCATCATCGCCCGCACTTTGGGGTCGATCCGGTCGGGCGTCCAAAACGGCTTCCACACGAGGCTGACCACGGCTTCGCGCACGCCCTCCACCGACTCGGCGGCCTCTTTGGCCCCGGAGAGGATCTGCCCCCCGGCGGGACACCCCGGGCTCGTGAGCGTCATCGTGACGCGCGCCGACCCGTCGGCCACCTCGACGTCGTACACCAGCCCGAGGTCGACGATGTTGATCCCCAGCTCGGGATCCGTCACCCCGCGCAGGGCGGTCGTGATGCGCTCCGACAGATCGTCGTCGTTCCCCTCCGCCCCCGGGGCGTCGGTATCGTTCTCGCTCATAGCGTTCCTCCAGAGACTACAGCGGATCCGGCGTCATTCGCGGCGCCGCGGCTCCGCGGCTCCGCGTCAACCGGCGGTCAGCCGACCAGCTCGCCGATCTCCGTGTCCGGGTTCTCGAGCCGCTCCAGCAGGTCGTCCACGCCGGGACGCTGTCGGACGAGGTTTCGGCATTCCTCCATCGCGTCGTTGGCGTTGATGAGGATGGTACCCGAGAGCCGGCCTTCGGTCACGCAGTACACGACCGACCTGCCCGAGTCGAGCTCGCCCGACACGATCGTGCGGTCGGCGGTCTCGGGGCGTCCGAACACGTTGATGCCGAGGTCGAAGACGTGCGAGAAGAAGTAGGGCACGTGGTCGTCTGGATCGCGGGCGCCCGCCATGTTGCGGCCCGCCAGCTTCCCGTGCGCGCGCGCGTGGTCCCAGTGCTCGGTCCGCGTGAGGTCGCCGAACACCGGATCGGGGAAGCGGGCCACGTCGCCCGCCGCGTACACGTGGGCCTCGGTCGTCTCGGCGAAGGAGTCGACGATGATCCCGTCCGCCACCGCCACGCCCGCCGCCTCCGCGAGCTCGGTGTTGGGGTCCATCCCCACGCCCACCACGGCGAGATCGGCGGGGATCTCCTCTCCCGTCTCCAGGACCACCCGCTGCAACCTCCCCTCTCCCTCGAACGCCCTCACCCCCGAGCCCAGCAGGAACGGAACCCCGCGCTCCTCGAAGTACCGCTTGAGGAAGTTGCAGACCGCCTCCGGAAACACGGTCGACCACACCCGCTCGCGGATGTCCACCACGATCGGGTCCACGTCCATCTTCTTGAGGCTCGACGCCAACTCCATGCCGATGAAGCCCGCGCCCACCAGCACGACGCGGTTCGCGTGGCGCGCCGCGGTGCGGATCTTCTCCGAGTCGGCTGCCGTGCGCAGGGTGGCGACCCCTTCCAGCTCGGCACCGGGGACGTCGAGGGTCCGCGGGCGGCCGCCCATCGCGAGCAACACCCGCTGCCCGCGCGCGATCGCCTTCTCGGCACCGAACGCGGTGAGCCCGCTCGGGTCGAGCCGCTCTATCCGCGTTCGCGTGAAGAGGGTGACGCCCGACTGGTTCTCGAACCACCCCGACGGCTTGACGTGGAGCAGGTCGCGCGGCGCCTCCGGCGTCTGGAAGTATTCCTTGGACAGCGGCGGACGATGGTAGGGCGGATCGGGCTCATCGGTGAACACGCCGATGGTCCCCTCGCGGTCCACCTCCCGGATGCCGTCCACGGCGGAGGCCGCCGCGAGCCCCCCTCCCACGATCACGTAGTCGAATTCCTTCATCGCCCCCGCTCGCGCGTTCCCCAACTCGAATTCCTCAACTCTCCGGCTCCGGATCCGCGGCACTCTGATCGTGCACGATCTTCCATCTCCCCTCGACTCGCATGAGGACCAGCGTGAACGGCCCCGTGGACGTCACGTCCGGCCCGCGATACAGAACATAGCGCGCCGTGACGACCCCGAACCGGGGGTCGAGCGCGCGCGCGTGGACATCCTCGAAGCGCAGGCTGTCCCGCTGCGCGCCGGCCTCGAACAGCGGCGCGTAGCGGGCCCGGATGCCGTCGAATCCCTCGACCAGCCCCGCGCTCCCGATGTAGGTCGTGGCGGGCGAGCGGTCGTAGAAGGCCATGAAGCCGTCGAGATCGCCCGCGTTCCACGCTTCCGCCTGGGTCTCGAGGATCGCCGCAGCGCGCGCCGCCAGGTCGGGCTCCTCGGTCGTGCCGTCGCCCCGGGCGTTCGTCGGCTCGATCCGGCAGCCCCCGAGCGCGACGGCGATCCCGCCGACGAACAGGGCTCGCTGGACCGCTCGGCGTCCGCGTTCGGCCAGCAGCCTCCCTTCGGTCATGCTCGCTCCTTGGCATCGGGGACGCCCGCGAAGGCCTCATCGAACAGCTCGACCGCCGCCCCGAGCGCCGACTCCAGCTGCGGGGTCGTCCCCGCGAACGGGTGCCCAGCGCCGAACGTGTGCCCCGCCTGCTCTACCCGGATCAGCCGAGCGAGGTCGCCGGCCGCGGCCCGGAGCGCCTCCGCATCGGAGAACGGAACGGACTCGTCGGCCTCCCCGTGTACGATGGCCCACGGGATGGTCAACGCGCGAGCGCATGCGAGGACGTCCAGGCGCTCGCGGTGCGCGCGGATGTCGTCGAGGACGTTGCGCTCCAGCGGCATGTCCTGGCCGGTCCGGGCGTTGGGGATGACCACGGGCTCGCCGGCATCCCACGCCTCCGCCCAGCCCTCGTAGCGGGTGACCGAGGCGATGGAGGACCAGGTGACGAGCGCCCGTACCTGCCGACGGAGGGCCGACTTGAGGATGCACGTGGCGCCTCCCCGGCTGTGGCCCAGGAGGCCGAAGCGGGTGGCGCGCGGCACCTCCAGATCGCCGAGCACGCCCATGGCGAGCCCATCGAGGACCGCCTCGAGGTCCCACAGCTCGCGCGTGAACGTGTTGCGCGCGAAGGCGGGAAGGTCGTCGAAGACGTCGACGTCTTCGCGTACGCCGGATCCGTCGAAGTTGAACGAGACGACGCAGGTCCGCGCGCGGCGCGCCAGCTGGTCGCACACGTAGGGGAAGAAGCCCCAGTCCTTGAAGCCCTTGAAGCCGTGGCACACGACCAGCGCAACCCCATCGTGGGCTCCGGGCGGCACCCACGCGTCGCCCTTCAACTCGGCGCCCGGGAGCGCGAGACGGAACGGACGCGGCGCGGCCGCCGTCATTCGGGATCGCGGGGGCGCCGGCGCTGCGGCAGCCACGTCGCGTCCTCCCGTCCCTCGCGGTGATTGGCCCACCGGGCCAGCGTGAACAGCAGGTCTGACAACCGGTTCAGGTACGGGAGCACCCTGTCCCCGAGGTCGGGCTGCGCGTCGAGCAACCGCACGATGTCGCGCTCCGCCCGGCGGCACACCGTGCGGGCCACGTGGAGTTGCGAGGCGACGCGACCCCCACCGGGCAGGATGAACGCGTCGAGCGGCGGCAGCTCGGCGTCCATCTCGTCGATCCAGCGCTCGAGCTGCTCGATGCGGTCGGAGGGGAGGGCGGGGATCGTGCCCTTGGCCAGCGCCCGGGCCGGGTCCGCGGCCGCCAGACGGGCCCCGATGGTGAACAGGTCCGACTGCAGTTCGTGCACTCTCCCGACCGGCAGGCCGGGGGCCTCGGGCGCATCGAGCGAGAGGGCCATCCCCAACGCGGCGTTGAGCTCGTCCACCGTCCCGTACGCGGCCACGCGCGGATCGTCCTTGTCCACGCGCACGCCGCCCAGGAGCCCCGTCTGGCCCTTGTCGCCGCCTCGCGTGTAGATCTTCAAGCTCGCAGCACCCCTCCGGCTCCCGGCCAGGACGGTCTTCCCGACGCCGGATCGCGCTCGCGGCGCGCCGTGCCCGGGGACGCCGACCCGAGCCGGCGCCGGCGAACCTTAGACCGGGCCGCCGAGTCGAGCAAGGAAGCCCGCGCGGGGACGTTTCGGGGCCGGCGGCGCTGGTGGCCCCGGTCGCCGCGGGAAGAGCCGCGGAGCCGCGTGGTGCCGCGAGATGCCGCCGAAAGAGGTTGACATGCCTCGGCCGTTTTGGTATCCTCGGGATCGCGTTGCGGGGTGGAGCAGTCTGGTAGCTCGTCGGGCTCATAACCCGAAGGTCGCGGGTTCGAATCCCGCCCCCGCTATGTTCG
>JBFIOX010000002.1:0-21175 GCA_041610455.1 Gemmatimonadota bacterium | reverse complement strand
CGGTCTCCGCCGATCGCGCGCTGGCAGCCGGAGACACGGCCACGGCGCGGCGCGCCTTCGTCGACCTGGCCGGCGAGAGCCGGCCGGGCGATGGGCCGCACCACCTCGCCACCATCCGCCTGTTCGGGCTGCTCGCGGGCGATCCCACGCAGCTCGAGCGGGCCGCGCGGACGCTCGAAGCGCACGCGACCGCCTACCCGGACTCGACCCGGGTGCGCGCCGCGATGCACGCCCAGATGGCCCTGGGGCTGGCGCGCGCCGGGGACCTGGAGACTGGCGAGCGCGCACTCGTGGAGGCGCGGCGCCGCCTTTCGTCCGACCGCCACGGACCCCTCGATGAGGCGGCGGCGCGGCTCGCCCTGTTCGCCGGAGCCCGCGACTCGGCGCTGGCCAGGGCGGCGCGCTCGCTCGTCGAGCCGGAATTGGACGCACCAGGCCTGACATCACGCCTGCGACTGTTCGCCGTGATCGAGGCGGCCGACTCCACCGAGGTGGCGAGGGTCGGAGAGGCCCTGCGCGCCCTATGGACATCGCCGCGGTCGTTCGACCCGGGGCCGACCATGCGCGCGATGGCGGAGCATCCGGCCTCGGCGGGCCGCGCCGCGGCGCTGGCCTTCCTGGCCGAGACGGCCGCCGAAGTCGGGCGACCCGACATCGCGATGACCCTCCGCAGACACGTCGTGGAGCGATATCCCGCCAGCGCCGAAGCTCCCGGGGCCCTGCTCGCGCTGGCGCGCACGGCCCCCGCGGACGAGGCCAGGGCGTGGCTCGAGCGGCTGATCGTGGGGTATCCGGAGAGCGCCCTCGCGCCGCTCGCGCGGCGCATGTTGAGCGAACTGCAGCCAACGGGTACCTGAGATCGGCATGGAAGGCAGGCGAGGCGGGATCTTGCTGGCAAGCCTGGCGGCCCTGGGCCTGGTGCTCGCGTCTCCGGCGCGCGGGCAGCTGCTGGTCCCCATGGACCGTGCGCAAGTCAACCATCTCAAAGCCTACGGGTACGCGTTCAACGTGCTGGGTGCGGGCGGGACCGGGGAGTGGCTGCTCAACTACCGTTCGGGCTCGTTCCTGCTGCCGGACACGGAGCCCAACCGGCGGCTGGCCGCCCTCATGGGCGTGACCGTCGAGACGCTCGACGCCCTCGCCCTGGCGCGGGTACGACGCGAGATCGAGAGCAGGAACATGGAATCTGTTCCGCTCGAGAAGGCGCCCCGCATCGCGGTCTACACCCCCCCCAACAGCTCGCCCTGGGACGATGCGGTGACGCTCGCGCTCAGGTACGCGGAGATCCCGTACGACCAGATCTGGGATCGCGAGGTGCTCACCGACGCGCTCGATGACTACGACTGGCTGCACCTCCATCACGAGGACTTCACGGGCCAGTATTCCAAGTTCTATCTCACCTACGCGTCTTCGGCTTGGCTGCAGGAGGAGGTGGCGCGCAACGAGAGCATGGCGCGAGAGCTCGGCTTCACCACGGTCCCGGCCCTCAAGAAGGCGGTCGCCCAGCGCCTGCGGACGTACGTGGAGCAGGGGGGCTTCCTGTTCGCCATGTGCACGGCTACGGAGACACTGGAGCTGGCGCTCGCGGCGCGCGCCGCGGACATCGCCGCCTCCTTCGCCGATGGCACGCCGCCCGACCTGGCCGCCACCCAGAAGCTGGACTGGACGCGAGCACTCGCCTTCCGGGATGCCGTCCTCGTGACGGACCCGACGCTCAGCGCCTTCAGCGACATCGATGGGCACCAGGTGAACACGCCCTGGCGGGTGGACCTGGCCAGCTTCGTCCTGTTCGAGTTCAGCGCGAAGTTCGATCCCGTGCCGGCCATGCTGACGCAGAATCATCAGCGGGTGATTCCGGACTTCTACGGTCTCACCACGAGCTTCCGTACCGAGCGGCTCCGCCCCGGCGTCACCGTGTTGGCCGGGGAAGAGGAGAAAGGCCGGGTGAAATACCTGCACGGCGAGTTGGGCGAGGGAACCTTCACCTATCTGGGCGGGCACGACCCCGAGGACCCGAGGCACCTGATCGGGGACGCGCCGACCGACCTGGACCTGCACCGGCATTCGCCCGGCTACCGTCTCATCCTCAACAACGTCCTGTTCCCGGCCGCCAAGAAGAAGAAGCTCAAGACATGAGCCGAGTCCCCTCCAGCGCGCCCCCGGCGCGGCCGGGGATGCGCGAGCCGGAGCGGCTGCGCCGTCTGCCTCCGTATCCTCTGGCCGGCCTGCCGGAGGCCAAGGCCAGGTTGCTGGCCGAGGGCCGCGAGGTCTTCGATCTCGGCGCGGGCGATCCGGGCCTGCCGCCACCCGCGGCCGCCGTCGAGGCCCTCGCCCTGGCGGTGCGCATGCCCGACCTGCAGCGGTACGGGTTCCAGCGAGGCCTCCCGCGCTTCCGGCAGGCCGTGGTGGATTTCATGCGCCGCCGCTACGGCCGGAGCCTGGACCCCGAGCGGGAGATCCTTCCCCTGATCGGATCGAAGGAGGGACTCGCCAACCTCGCGTTCGCCGCGCTCGATCCCGGATCGGTGGCGCTCGTACCCGACCCGGGGTACGCCCCTTACTTCGGAGGGGCCCATCTGGCGGGTGGGGAAGTGCGCCGGATCCGGTTGCGGCCCGAGCACGGGTTCGTGGTGCCGCCGGAGGAGATCCGGGACGCCCCCGGCGACGTGCGGCTCGTCTACCTGAACTATCCGAACAATCCCACGGGGGCGTGCGTAGACGCCTCCTATCTGGCCGAGGTGGTGGCGGCGACGCGGACGCGGGGGGCGCTCCTGGCCTTCGACAACGCGTACGCGGAGATCGCGTTCGACGGCTACCGGCCGCCGAGCCTGGTCGAGATCGAGGGTGGGCTCGAGGCGGGGATCGAGTTCCATTCGCTATCCAAGAGCTTCAACATGACCGGCTGGCGCCTCGGCTGGGCGTGTGGCGCCGCGCCGTTGATCGAGCGCCTGTCGCGCATCAAGAGCTTCGTCGACACGGGTCCGTATCTCGCCATCCAGTACGCGGGGGCCGCCACGCTGGACTCGGCCGAGGCCTACCTCGAGTCCAACGTCCGCGAGCTCGCGAGACGTCGTGACGCGGCCGTGGCCGCGTTCGGCGCCGCCGGCATCCCGGTCGATACGCCGCGTGCCACCTTGTATCTCTGGTTTCCCGTCCCCGGGGAGGAGGCCTCGCGCGACTTCGCCCTACGGGCGCTTGAGGAGGAGGGCGTGATCGTGCTGCCGGGATCGGGTCTCGGGGCCGGCGGAGAGGGGTTCCTCCGCGCCGCGCTCACCCTACCGCCCGAAGGGTACGCCGAGGCGGCGACCCGGCTCGCTCGAGCCCTTTAGGGGGAGACGCGCGTGCGTCGACGAATCCCCCGCGATGCGACCCGCGCCCGGCGCGACCGCTCGCAGCGACGCGCCTTCGCGGCGGGGCTCGCGGTCTCCGTCGTCGTCCACCTCTTGGTTCTGGTGCTCGGCGGGCGCGTGCGGGTGCGACCCGCACCCTTCGAGCTGCCGCCGGTGGAGACGGCGCCGGCCCCGGCGGGCCTCGTGGTGGTGGACATCGCGCCGCGCGAGTCGCTCGAGCCGGAAGCGGAGGAGCCGCGCCCCGAGCCCGCCCCACCCGACATCCGGCCGGCCCCGCCCGAGCTCGAGGTCGTGCGGATCTCGCCGGAGAACATCGCGCGGGCCGGCGAGCCGCCGGCGGTCGCGCCGCCGCGCCCGGGAACGCCCGAGGAGGAGGAAGGGGTGAGCAACGCCTCCCGCCTGCAGCTGCGCTTCGCGGATCGCCGCTTGTGGTTCGATCCCCGCGATCCGCTGCTGTTCGGCGAGCGCCTCGCCCGCTTCGCCCGCGCCGACAGCGCGGTGCGAGCCATCCTCCGCGATTGGCTGGACAGTCTGCGGCTCTCGGACGAGCAGCGGCAGCGTGCGCTCGATTGGACCTTCGAGAAAGACGGCAAGCGGTGGGGGATCTCGCCGGAGGGGCTCCACCTCGGCGACATCACGATCCCCATCCCGTTCGGCTTCGCGCCCTCCGGACCGCGCCGGCGGGAGTTCGAGCAGGCCATTCGCGAGCTGACGGAGATCCAGCTCCAGGATCTGCGCACCGACCTCGAGGACGTGGCCAACGAGCGGCGCGAGGCCATGCGGCGCCGCTCCGAGGAGGAGGCCCGACGTCGGCGCGGCGACACCACGTCCGCGCGGGCGCCTCCGTAACCCGCGGTTTCGTTTCCTACGCCGTCGCACGCGGTTAGACTAGAGCGAAGTCGCGCCGGAGGCTGCCGGGGTTGGCCGATTCGTGCCCGGTGTCCCGGCGCTCTTTCACACACGGGCCAGGAGTCCGCGCTGGTGGCTGCCTCAACCCGGACGACGGGACGGACCGAGCTGTCTTCCCGCTACGATCCCACCGGGCTCGAAGGCCCGCTCTACGAGGGCTGGGTCGAGGCCGGGCTCTTCCACGTGCCGGCGGCCGATGCGCGGCGCCCCTACGTCATCGTCATCCCGCCACCCAACGTGACCTCGGTCCTCCACATGGGCCACGGACTCAACAACACGATCCAGGATGTGTTGATCCGACGCCGGCGCATGCAGGGCTTCGATGCCCTCTGGATCCCCGGCACCGATCACGCGGGCATCGCCACCCAGAACGTGGTCGAGCGACAACTCGGCGAGGAGGGGCTCACCCGCTTCGATCTGGGCCGGGACGCCTTCGTGGCGCGGGTGTGGGACTGGGTGCGCGAATACGGCGATCAGATCATCACCCAGCTGCGCGTGATCGGCTGCTCGTGCGACTGGGAGCGCACGAGGTTCACGTTGGATGAAGGACTCTCCCGGGCCGTGCGCGAGGTGTTCGTCCGCCTGTACGAGAAGGATCTCATCTACCGGGGCCGATACATCATCAATTGGTGCCCGCGTTGCGGCACGGCGCTCTCGAACGAGGAGGCCGAGCACCGCGATCACCAGGGAACGCTGTATCGCATCCGATATCCGCTGGCCGATGCGCCCGAGGAGGCGGTGGAGGTCGCCACCACCCGGCCGGAAACGATGCTGGGCGACACGGGGTTGGCCGTGCACCCCGATGACGAGCGCTATCGAGATCTGGTGGGGCGCGAGGCGATCTTGCCCCTGGTGGGCCGGGCCCTTCCGATCGTGGCCGACGGGTACGTCGATCCCGCGTTCGGATCCGGCGTGGTCAAGGTGACGCCGGCGCACGACCCCAACGATTTCGAGATCGGGCAGCGACACGGGCTCGAGCCGCTCGACGTCATGACCGACGAGGCCACCATGAACGAGGCCGTCCCCGAGCCGTATCGCGGACTGGACCGCCTCGAGGCGCGGGCGCGCGTGGTGGCCGACCTCGAAGCCCAGGGGCACCTGATCCGGGTCGAGGAGCACGCCCACTCGGTCGGCCGCTGCTACCGCTGCGATACCATCGTCGAGCCGAGGCTGAGCGAGCAGTGGTTCGTGCGCATGAAGCCGCTCGCCGCGCCCGCGCTCGCCGCGTACCAGGCCGGCGAATTGCGCTTCCACCCCGCGCGCTACGGCAAGATCTACCAGAACTGGATGGAGAACATCCGTGACTGGGTGATCAGCCGGCAGCTGTGGTGGGGTCACCGCATTCCCGTGTGGTATTGCCGGGCGGACGGCTGTGGGGAGGTCGTCGTGTCGCGCGACGACCCGGACGCCTGTCCCGCGTGCGGCGGGGCGCTCGAGCGGGATACCGACGTCCTCGACACGTGGTTCAGCTCCTGGCTGTGGCCGTTCAGCACGCTGGGATGGCCGGAGGAGACCGAGGATCTCGAAGCGTTCTACCCCACGGACACGCTGGTGACGGCGCCCGAGATCCTCTTCTTCTGGGTCGCGCGCATGGCGATGGCCGGGTACGAGTTCATGGGCCGGCTTCCGTTCACCGATGTGCTGCTCAACGGAACGGTGCGGGATCACCTGGGCCGCCGCATGTCGAAGTCGCTCGGCAACGGGATCGATCCGATCGAAGTGGTGGAGCTGTACGGTGCGGACGCCATGCGGTTCACGCTCGTGCGCGGCGCCCCGCTCGGGACCGACCTGCAGCTCAACAACGAGGACCTCGAAGAGGCCTTCCGGCCCGGCCGCAACTTCGCGAACAAGATGTGGAACGCGGCCCGGCTGGCGCTCCCGCATTTGCACTCGGAGCCGGGCCTCGATCCGGAAGATGGGGCTGTCTCCCGCGCGCTGGCCGACCGTTGGATCCGCAGCCGCCTGGCCACCGTCGGCGTGCAGGTGGACGCCGCCTTCGAAGAATTCCGCCTGCACGAGGCGGCGGAGGCGTGCCACGCCTTCGTGTGGGGCGACTTCTGCGACTGGTATCTGGAGCTGGCGAAGCGCCGCCTGGGCGAGGATGCCTCCGGTCGAACGGAGGCCGCGGCCACGCTGTCGCTCGTCATGCGGGGTTGGCTGTCCCTCCTGCACCCGATCATGCCCTTCATCACCGAGGCGATCGCCGGCCGCCTGCCGGGGGCCGAGGCCGGCACCCTGGTCACGGGACCGTGGCCTTCGTTCCCCGCCGACTGGCGCGACGAGGAGGCGGAGGCCGCCATCGAGGCGTTGCGCGAGATGGTGGGGGCGGTGCGGGCGCTGCGGGCCGAGTACCGGGTGGACCCCGGAACGCCTCTGGCCATCCGGCTCGGGGCCGCCTCCGACGCGCTCGCGCGTGCCCTGGCCGAGGAGAAAGAGAGCGCCCTGCGGCTGGCGGGGATCTCGTCCATCGGGCCGCTCGAGGACGATGCCGATACGCCCGGCGCGCACGCCGTTCTGCGATCGGGCGGCGAGCTCTTCATCCCGCTCGAAGGCGTGATCGACCTGAAGCGCGAGCGCGACCGGATCGCGGAGGAGGTGCGGCGCACGTCGGATCTGTTGCGGCGGACCGAGGGCAAGCTGTCCAACGAGGGGTTCCTGGGTGGCGCGCCCGCGGAGGTGGTGGACCGGGAGCGGGAGAAGCGCGATTCGCTCCTCGAGCAGCGCGCGCGTCTCGAGGAGAAGCTGCATGCGCTGCGCGGATCCCCCTGAGGCCCTTCCGGCCGAGGGGGTGAGCACGCCGGGTCCAGGCGGGCGGGGCGCCGCGCTGCGCGCGGGCGGGCGGCTCGCGCTCGCCCTGTGCCCGCTCCTCTCGGCGTGCGCGCGCGAGCTCCCGCCGCCCGGCACGCACCCGGACCGGCAGCCCCCGCGCATCTCCCGGATCGAGCCGCCACCCGATTCGGTCGTGGCCGGTTTCGACGGCCGCATCCGGATCCGCTTCGACGAGCCGGTCAACATCCCCAACGACCTGGTCCGGCGGATCGTCGCCTCGCCGGTCGAGCCCTACCAGATGGAGACGGGGTTCTCCGACATGCGGCTTCGTCCGCGCGACGGGTGGCGGCAGGGGGTGGTGTACTGTCTCTCCATCCCCGATGGCATCTCGGACCTGCTGCGCAACCGGATGGAGGAGCGCACCTCGTTCTGCTTCTCGACGGGTCCCCCGCTGGAGGACACGCGGGTGAGCGGCATCGCCCTCGATGCAGTGACCGGCCAGCCGCAGAACGAGGTGCGCGTCCTCTTCTTGGCGCCCGGCGACTCGACGCCCTACGGAGCCCTGTCGGACACGGAAGGGCGCTTTTCGCTGCGCGCTTTGCCCCCGGGCGAGTACGAGGCGTTCGGGTTCGTGGACCAGAATCGGAACCTGTCGCTCGATCGTCAGCTCGAGGCCCACGACAGCCTCCGCTTCGCTGCCGCCCCGGGGGCGCCCGTCGAGCTCGAGCTCAGACTGGTGCCGGCCGACAGCACGCCGCCCCGGTTGTTGCGAGCGGAGGCGGCCGACAGCCTCACGCTGCAGCTCGAGTTCGACGATCCGCTGCTGAACCCCCAACCCGAGGCGCCCACCGTCGCGGTGCGGGACTCGGCCAGCGGGCTCGAGGTAACGGTGGTCGCGCTCGGCATCGGGCGCCCGCACGAGGCCGGACTCCCGCCCCTGGCGGCGTCCGACTCGGTCGGCGCGGATCCCGATTCGCTGCCCGCCGGCGAGCCGGGGGCGCCGCGACCCGGGTTCGGGCCGCCGGCTCCGGCGCAGGAGGCGGACACGGCCGCGGCGCCTCTGCCCTCCCGCTTCGTCAGCCTGCGCATCTCGTCGGCGCTCGGGCCGGGGACGTACCGCGTCTCGTCGAGAGGATTCACCAATCTGCGCAGGCTGGTAGGCGGGGGCGACACGACGTTCGTCGTGGCCGCGCCGGCGGCGGACAGCGTACCGCCGCCTGCCCCGGACACGCTGAGCGCCCCCGAGCGTGCGCGCGAGCCATGAGCGACCCCCGGCGCGCGCTCCCCTCCATGGACGTCCTGCTCGGCGACCCGCGAGCCGAAGCGTGGAGCGTCGAGCACGGCCGGGAGCCGGTGAAGGCCTCGCTGCGGCGCGCACTGGAACGCCTGCGGTCCGAGCCCGAGCTGTCGGGAGACGGGGCCGATCTCATCGCGCGCCTGTTGAGCCTCGCGGCCGAGGACCTGGCGTTCCGACAGCGGCCTTCGCTGGTGCGGGTGCTGAACGGCACGGGCGTGGTGCTTCACACGAACCTGGGACGGGCTCCGCTGGCGGAAGAGGCCGTCGCCGCGCAGCGGCGAGCGGCTGGTTACGGGAACGTGGAGTTGTCGCTCGAGACGGGGGAGCGGGGATCCCGATACGACCACTGCGTGGACGTGGTGCGCGAGCTGACCGGCGCGGAGGCCGCCCTCGTCACGAACAACAACGCCGCCGCCGTGTCGCTGGTGGTGAACGAATTCGCCCGCGATCGGGAGGTGTTGGTATCCCGCGGCGAGCTCGTGGAGATCGGCGGCTCGTTCCGCATCCCCGATGTGATCGAACGGAGCGGGGCGCGGCTCCGCGAAGTGGGCACCACGAACCGCACCCGGGCCGCCGACTACGACGCGGCCGTCGGGGAACGCACCGGTCTCCTGCTTCGGGTCCATCCCTCGAACTACCGCGTCGAGGGGTTCGCCGAGCGGCCGGCCGTGGCCGAGCTCGTCGAGGTGGCGCGGCGGGCCGGAATCCCGCTGGCACACGACATCGGCTCGGGCCTGCTGCGGGCCGACCTGTTGCCGGGCTTTCCCGAGGAGCCGACGGTGCGGGCATCGTTGGCGGCCGGGGCGGACATCGTCAGCTGGAGCGGGGACAAGCTGTTGGGCGGCCCCCAGTGCGGGATCGTTGCGGGGGGGCGCGAGCGCATCGCCCAGCTGCGGGCCAATCCGCTCCTGCGCGCCTTCCGGGTGGACAAGACGACGCTGGCCGCGCTGGAGGCGACGCTCGTGCTGTATCGTGATCCCGAGCGGGCCGCGACGAAGATCCCGGTCCTCCGGATGCTGCGCGAGACGGCGGCGGCGGTGGCGGAGCGGGCCCGGGCGCACGCGAGCCGCATCGCGCTGCCACCGGGCGCATCCGTCGCCGTGGTGGAGACCCGCGCCGTGGTGGGCGGCGGTTCGTTCCCGGGATTCGAGCTCTCATCGGCTGCCTGGCGCGTGCGGGGCCTGCGACCCGACGCGGTGGCGGCGGCGGCGCGCGCGGGGACTCCGCCGCTCCTCGGCCGTGTCGAACAGGACGCCTTTCTCGTCGATCTGCGCGCCATCGTCCCGGGCGAGGAGCCCGAGGCCGCGCGAGCACTCGCGGCCGCGGTCGAGGCGGCCGGGCGAGGCGGGGTCGGGGCTTGAGCGCTGCCACGCCGGTCGCGGTCCTCGCCTCGGGCGGCGGGAGCAACTTCCAGGCGCTGCTCGACCGCTTCACGACCGCGACCGGTCCTGCACGCGTGGCGGGACTCATCGCCAGCCGCGAGACGGCGGGGGCCATCGCGCGGGCCGAGCGTGCGGGCGTGCCCTTCGCCGTCCTGCCCCCCGACCGACGGGACGGCGGGGAACGCGAGGCGACCTTTCTCCTCGAGACGCTCCGCGAATGGGACGCCGGGCTCGTCGTGCTGGCCGGGTATCTACGGCTCGTCCCGGAGACGGTCGTTCGCGCGCTGTGGGGCCGCCTGATCAACGTCCACCCGGCGCTCCTGCCATCGTTCGGGGGGGCCGGCATTTACGGGGCGCGCGTCCACCGGGCGGTGGTCGAGCGGGGAGTGCGGGTGACCGGGGTCACTGTGCATTTCGTGGATGTGGCGTATGATCGAGGCCCGATCATCGCGCAATGGCCGGTGCCGGTGGGCGACGAGGATGGGCCCGATGAGGTGGCGGCTCGGGTGCTGGCGGTCGAGCATAGCCTGTTGCCGGCGGTGGTCGAGGCGATCGTCACCGGACGGGTGGCGCTGAGCGAGGAGGGACGGGTCACGTACCGAGGTGCCTGGCGCTCGGAGGGGCGATACCTGCTGGATGGGGCCGGCCCCGACGAGCTGCCGCCGGAACCGACAGCCGAATCGAGTTAGGGAGCCCATATGCCGACCGCCCTGGTCAGCGTCTCAGACAAGACGGGCATCGAAGAGTTCTGCGGTGGGCTGATCGCCCGCGGGTTCGAGATCGTGTCGACCGGCGGAACCCGGAACGCCCTCATGGAGGCCGGTCTCGAGGTGCGGGGCATCAGCGAGCTGACCGGGTATCCGGAAATGCTCGGGGGACGGGTGAAGACGCTCCACCCCGTCGTGCACGCCGGGATCCTGGCGCGGCGCAGCCTCCCCGACGACCTCGACCAGCTGGAGGCGCAGGGCATCGGCCCCATCGATGTCGTCGCGGTCAACCTCTACCCGTTCCAGCGCGCCATCGCGCGCGAGTCGATCACCCTCGCCGAGGCGCTCGAGCAGATCGACATCGGAGGCCCGACACTCCTGCGAGGCGCGGCCAAGAATCATCCCTTCGTGTGGGCGGTGTGCGACCCCGACGACTACGCGACCGTTCTCGCCGCGCTCGATTCCGCGGAGGACCAGTCGCATTCCGAGCTCCGCCGCCGCCTGGCCGCGAAGGTGTTTCGGCACACGGCCGCGTACGACGCCGCCATCGCGGGGTATCTGGCCTCCCCCGATCCCTTCGGCCAACCCGAGGATGCGCGACCCGACGATGTGCTCGCCTCGCTCACGCGGGTCCAGACGCTCCGTTACGGGGAAAACCCCGACCAGCGCGCGGCCTTCTTCCGCGTCGGGTCGCGCTCGCCCTGGGGCATCCCGGCTCTCACGCAGGTTCACGGAAAGGCGCTCAGCTTCAACAACATTCTCGACTTGGATGGCGCGCTCTCGGCGATCGCGCCGTTCGCGGGGGCCGAGACACCGGCCTGCGCCATCATCAAGCACACCACCCCGTGCGGCCTCGCGCGGGGCCGGTCGCTCTTGGACGCGTACCGGAAGGCGCTCGCCTGCGACCCGGTGTCGGCCTTCGGTTCCGTCGTCGCGTTCACTCAGCCCGTCCCGGAAGCGGTGGCCGAAGCGCTGAGCGAGAACTTCGTGGAGTGCGTGGTCGCCCCCGGGTACGCCGACGCGGCGCTCCTCACGCTCCAGAAGAAGAAGAGCCTCCGTATCCTGCGCCCGGATCGAGCCGAAGGGCTCGACGACGCGGACGGACACCTGTGGCCCGGAGTGGAGGCGCGCGGGGTCCGGGGCGGGCTCCTGCTCCAGACCGCGCCGCAGGCGGCGCGCGACCTCGAGCAGGACGGGACGTGGAACGTACCCACCCGGCGCGGCCCCGACGAGGACGAGCGGCGCGATCTCCGCTTCGCGTGGGCCGCGGTGCAGAGCGTGAAGTCGAACGCGATCCTGCTCGCCCGGGACGAGGCGTCGGTGGGGATCGGTGCCGGACAGATGAGTCGCGTGGATTCCGTCGAGCTGGCCATCCGCAAGGCCAGGGCCCAGGGGCACGAAGTGGCGGGAACCGTTCTGGCCTCGGACGCATTCTTTCCGTTCAGGGATGGGGTCGACGCGGCCGCCGAGGCCGGCGTCCGCGCCATCGTGCAACCCGGTGGATCGGTCCGCGACGCCGAAGTGGTGGCCGCGGCCGACGAGCACGGCATGGCGATGGTGCTCACGGGACGTCGATTGTTTCGACACTAGGGCGAGCGGCGGCTCCGCCGCGCGATCGGGGCGCGCTGGAACGCCAGCCGGCCGCCGGTATATAGCAGGCGACGGCCCTCGCAGATGTCCGAGCCAAGGAGCGGGTCATGGCGAACGTGCACATTCGTCCCGGGTGGCGCATTCCCGAGCGCGAGGCGACACCGGAATCCGTGTACCTGCGTCGCCGCGACTTCGTGAAACAGCTGGGCGCGGGAGCCGTGTGGGCCGCCGCCTCGGTCGCCGCGTGCCGGTCGGAGGGGCAGGGCGCTCAGGGGCAGGAGCGCGGACCCCTCGAGAACATCCCCGAAACGCCCACGGCCGACCTGTATCCCCGCGCGGCCCACGACGACCGCTTCACGCCGGGAGACCGGCACGGGGTGGTGAGCGAGGAGCGGGTCGTCGCGACCCACAACAACTTCTACGAGTTCGGCACGGTCAAGGACGAGGTGTGGCAGCACGTCGCCCCCTTCGAAGCCCGCCCCTGGCAGCTCGAGGTGGCCGGCGTCGTGGACAACCCCGGACGCTTCGACCTCGTCGAGCTGGAGCGGGCGTTTCCGCTCGAAGAGCGGATCTACCGGCTCCGCTGCGTGGAAGCGTGGTCGGTCGTCGTACCGTGGATCGGCTTTCCCCTGGCCAGCCTGCTGGCGCGCGCCGCGCCCCGAAACGACGCGCGATTCGTACGCTTCGTCGGCTTCCACCGGCCCGACCAGGCGTTCGGTCAGAAGACGCAGACCTGGTACAAGTGGCCCTATTACGAGGGCGTCACGATCGAAGAGGCGATGAACGAGCTCACATTCGTCGTGACCGGCATGTACGGACACCCCCTGCAGAAGCAGAACGGGGCTCCCGTGCGCATGCACCTCCCCTGGAAGTACGGGTACAAGAGCCCCAAGTCGATCGTCCGCATCGAGGTCCTCGCCGAGCGCCCCAAGACGTTCTGGAACGACCTGCAACCGGGCGAGTACGGCTTCTATTCGAACGTCGATCCCACCGTGCCCCACCCGCGCTGGTCGCAGGCGAGCGAAGAGATCGTGGGGCGCGGAGAACGGGTGCCCACGCTGCCGTTCAACGGCTACGGGGAATGGGTCGCGGGGTTGTACGACCGCGTGACCCCCCGAGGGGACGTGCCGCACGCGCGCTGAGCCCTCCGCGCCACGATCGACCGCGAGGCCTCCCGGTCCGCGACCACAGCTCCGCCGTCAGGGCCGGGCCCGCGCGCACGCAACCGGACGGGCGCGCGGGCCAACTTGACGGGCCCACTGGACGCGCCTACAGTGCCGCGGCCGGCCAGGGTCGGCATCGTCGCACGCGAACGCCAACATCCTCGAAAAACGTCCAGATATAGCCCTTGAAGCGTCCCGCGCACTTGGTCGTCTTGCTCGTCGTCGGGCTGGCGGCCTGGCAGGGTTGCGGCGGGGAGTATCCGCAGTCCGCCCTGCACCCGAGCTCGGACTTCGCGCGCCGCCTGGACGGCCTGTTCAACCAGATCTTCTGGTGGGCCGCCGGGGTGTTCGTGATCGTGGAGGGCATCCTCCTGTACACGGTGTTCCGCTTCCGCGAGCGTCCAGGCGGGCCGCGACCTCAAGAGATTCACGGCAACGTGCTGATGGAGGTGGGCTGGACGCTGGCTCCGGCCCTCATCCTCGTCGCCGTCGCCATCCCCACCATCCAGACCATCTTCGTCGTCGACCGACCGACGACCGACGAGGATGCCGTGGTCGTAGAGGTGATCGGGCGTCAGTGGTGGTGGGAGTTCCGCTATCCAGAGCTCGGCGTTGTGACCGCCAACGAGGCTCACCTGCCCCTCGGGCGCACGGTCGACTTGAGGCTGCGCACGGCGGATGTGCTGCACTCGTTCTGGATCCCGCGGCTCGGCGGCAAGCGCGATCTCGTGCCGGGGCGGGAGAACCACCTGTGGTTCCGCCCCGACTCCGTCGGGGTGTTCTGGGGCCAGTGCGCTGAATACTGCGGCACGGCACACGCCCTCATGGGGCTCCGCGTGGTGGTCGACGAGCCCGCCGAGTTCGAAGCCTGGGTGACGCGCAATCGAGCACCGGCGGCGATGCCGACCGATCCGCAGGCGCGGGCGGGGCAGGGCGTCTTCATGTCCAACGCCTGCGTGAGCTGCCACGCGGTCCGGGGCACGGCGGCGCAGGGCGTATTCGGACCCGACCTCACCCACTTCGGCAGTCGGCTGACGATCGGGGCGGGGGTGATGGAGAACAATCTCGCCAACCTCGTCCGCTGGATCGACTCGACCCAGCACGTCAAGCCGGGCAACCTCATGCCCGAGGTGCAGCTCGATGACCAGCAGGTAGCCCAGTTGGCGGCCTATCTGCTGGCTTTGAGGTAAGCGCGTGGCGACCGCGGAAGCGATGGCTCGGGATCACGGCGGGGCGGACCACGCCGGCGGCACGTACGCGGGCGGTCTGTGGAGCTGGATCACCACGGTCGACCACAAGCGCATCGCTATCCTCTACTTCGTCACGGGCTTCCTCTTCTTCCTGATCGCCGGTATCGAAGGCCAGTTGCTGCGCGTGCAGCTCGCGCGCCCCGACAACCGGTTCCTCGACCCGGATCTGTACAACCAGCTGTTCACGATGCACGGCACGACCATGGTGTTCTTCGCCGGCATGCCGCTCATCGTGGCCTTCTTCAACTTCGTCGTTCCGCTCCAGATCGGGGCGCGGGACGTGGCGTTTCCCCGTCTCAACGCCTTCTCGTACTGGATCTTCCTGTTCGGCGGCCTGTTCATGTACGCCAGCGTTCCGTTGCGGGCGATGCCCGACGGCGGCTGGTTCGCGTACATGCCGTTGACGAACATCGAGTACTCGCCCGGGTTGGGCATGGACTTCTACGTGCTGGCGCTCCTGGCGTCGGGTGTGGGGACCATCGCGGGCGGCGTCAACTTCTTCGTCACCATCCTGAACATGCGGGCGCCCGGCATGACCTTCATGCGCATGCCCCTGTTCACCTGGATGGCGCTCATCGTGTCCATCCTCATCCTGTTGGCGTTCCCCCCGTTCACGGTGGGGCTCGTCTTCATGATGTTCGATCGGATGTTCGGCACCCATTTCTTCGATGCGGCGGCGGGCGCCGACCCGGTGTTGTGGCAGCACTTGTTCTGGGTGTTCGGGCATCCCGAGGTGTACATCCTCATCCTGCCGGCCCTCGGCATCGTGTCCGATGTGATTCCGGCCTTCTCGCGGAAGTCGCTGTTCGGCTATCCGGTGGTGGTCTTCTCGGGCGTGCTCATCGCCTTCCTCGGGTTCGGCGTGTGGGTGCACCACATGTTCTCGGTGGGCCTGGGGCCGGTCGTGAACGCGGTCTTCTCCGGCGCCACGATGCTGATCGCGATCCCTACGGGCATCAAGATCTTCAACTGGATCGCGACCATGTGGGGGGGACAGATCCGCTTCACCACGCCGATGCTGTTCGCGATCGGGCTCGTCGCCATGTTCACGATCGGCGGCCTCTCGGGGGTGATGCACTCTTCCCCGCCGAGCGACTTGCAGCAGACGGACACGTACTTCGTGGTCGCCCACTTCCACTACGTGCTGTTCGGAGGGCTCATCTTCGGCCTGTTCTCGGGATTCTACTACTGGTTCCCGAAGGCGACGGGGCGGCTGCTGAGCGAGCGCTTGGGCAAGGCCCACTTCTGGCTGACGTTCGTGGCGTTCAACCTCACGTTCTTCCCCATGCATTTCTCGGGGCTTCTGGGGCAGCCACGCCGGACCTTCACCTACGCCTCGGGTCTCGGCCTGGATCTGTTCAACCTCCTGTCGACGATCGGAGCGTTCCTCTTCACGGTGGCCTTCGTGCCGCTCCTCCTGAACTTGTGGCGCGCTTGGCGGAGGGGAGAGGCGGCGGGCCCGAATCCGTGGGACGCGCCGACGCTGGAGTGGACCACCGCCTCGCCGCCCCCGCACTACAACTTCGCCGTCGTGCCGAAGGTCGATCGCCGCGACCCCCTGTGGCACCCCTACGTCGCCCCCGGTCTGGGGTGGGCGGGTGAGCTGGAGCCCGGCGGTGCCTCGCCACGGTTGCAGCCCGACCATCCCCCGGCGCCCGTGCACATGCCCGATCCTTCTTACTGGCCGTTGGTCATGGCGTTCGGGATGGGGCTGATGACCGTGGGCGCGCTGGGCTCGCTCGCCCTCGTGTTGTGCGGGCTCGCGGTGACCCTGGTGGGGCTGTTCGGATGGGCGTTCGAGCCGCCCGAGCGGGGAGGCCACTGATGGAAGGGCCGACCTCGACGGGGATCCCGCACCGCAAGCTCGCGATGTGGACGTTCATCGGATCGGAGTGCATGCTCTTCGGCACCCTGATCGCGACGTACATGATCTATCGAGGACGCAATCTGGTCGGTCCGTATCCGGACGAGCTCCTCAACATCCCTTTCATCACCGTGACCACCTTCGTGCTCCTCATGAGCAGCCTCATGATGGTGCTCGCGTTGTCGGCGGTGCAGCGGGGGGATGCCAAGGGAACCCGGATCTGGCTCTTCATGACGCCCTTGTTCGGGTTGATCTTCCTGGGCGGGCAGTACTACGAATTCAACCACTTCGTCCACGAGGGGCTGCCGCTGTCGAAGAACCTGTTCTCCTCGACCTTCTTCGTGCTGACCGGGACGCACGGGGCGCACGTCGCGGGGGGCGTGCTGTGGCTGGGCACCCTGTGGCTGCGCGCGATGGGCGGCAAGTTGGATGCGCGGCACACGGAGACGGTCGAGATCGCCGGGCTGTACTGGCACTTCGTCGACGTCGTCTGGATCGTCCTCTTCACCCTCATCTACCTGCTGGTCTGAGATCGGTCGGGCGCCGGGGAATCGAGAGGAGACGGGAGAAAGCCGGAGCGAGATGCACGAACACTCGGGGGAGCCGCACACGAGCAACCGATTCTACGTCGCCATCGCCGTCATCCTCGCGGTGCTCACCGCGATGGAGGTGATGGTGTTCTACGTGGAGGCGCTGCGACCCATCCTCGTGCCCCTGCTCATGCTGATGATGGCCGCCAAGTTCGCCCTCGTCGTCATGTTCTTCATGCACCTGAAGTTCGACGGTCCGCTCTTGACCGGCATCTTCTCGTGGGGTTTGTTTATCGCTGTGGCCATCATCGTCGCGTTGATGGCGCTGTTCGGGAAGTTCAGCGCGTAAGCGCGAGCACGCGGACCCCCCGGCGAGGAGGCGCTCCATGATGGCGAGCTGGCTGTTGGGGCCGCTGCAGGCGGCGGGGTCCGCGTGGACGGTTCAGTTCGGGCCGTGGATTCTGCCGCCGCAGGCGTGGCTGCCCGCCACGGCGCTCATCGGGGCCCTGGCGCTGCGCGCTCGCGCCCGGGCCAACCGCCGGCTCCCGTACCCGGGCGACGAAGAAGAGCGGTAACCCGGCCCCCTCACGGATCTCCCACCCCCGCCAGTCGCCGCCGAGCCTCGGGGGGATCGAGTCGCCAATTGGGTCGAAACACGTCCGAGATGCGCAGCGTGTCTCGGGCCGCGACGTACGCGACGATCCTCGTGGCGATGTCCGTCTCGTCGGCGTACACGAGGGGAGCCCGGGACACCATCGCGAATCCACCGCCACCCGATTGCCGGTAGTTGTTCAGGGCGAGCGTGAACGTGTCGGCCGCCGTCACGGGTGCTCCGCGGTAGGACAGGGACACCACCCTCCGGCCCGGCTCGCGGCTGATGTCGAGGACGTAATCCACCCCGTCCACGATGTCGAAGTTGTAGCCGGGCACCGAGTCGTTGACGAGCGATTCCGCGGGATAGGTCCGATAGTACAGCGCGCTCCGCTCCAGGTAGGCGCGCAGCGCCTCCCCATCGATGCGCACGGCCCGGAGCGTGTTGGGGTACGTGTACAGCCCCAGGATGTCGCGGCGCGTGATAGGCCCGGGTCCGAAGCCAACGTCCGTGCGGAACACGGCCGCGGCCGAGAGGTCCGCGCCCGTGAGCTCCGCCTGCACGCGCGTGACCAGGTCCGCGATGGGCGAGTCCTGGACGCGAGCGCCGGCCGCGCTCCAGCGCTCAGGGGCGTACCCGATGGGCTCCTGGAGCCATGCGATCGTGCGCTCGTGCGCCCCGCGGACCAGTTCTACGAGCGCAGAGTCCGGTGCCACGCCCCGGGTCGGGAGGACCCTGCCCTCGCTCGCGACCTCGACCCCGCCGGGGGTGCGGCGCACGCGGAGCGAGGCCACCGCCAGATGATCCGCGTGGCGCCCCGCATGCAGCACCAGCGTGCCCCCGATCCGCTCACCGCCGATGGGCTCCGCGGTATGGCCCGCGAAGATGACGTCGATGCCGGGGACCTCCACGGCGAGCCGCGCCAGGGGGTTCTCCTCCGGGACGCCGGCCTCGTCGCCCTCCCCGTACGAAGACCCGGGCCCCAGCCCGGCGTGCGCGATGACCACGATGACCTCGGCCCCCGCCTCGCGCAGGCGTGGAAGCCAGCGCCGGGCCGATTCGACGATGTCCTCGAACCGGAGGCGGCCGCGAACGTGATCCCGATCCCAGATCATCACCCCCGGCGTCGTGAAGCCCATGATGCCCACGCGGACGCCGCCGCGCTCCACGAGGGTGAACGGGGGATAGGCGAGGGAGTCGGTGTCGGCCAGGTAGATGTTCGCGGCGACGAAGGGGAACCGGGCCTCCGCCAGCGACGCCGACAGGTACTCGAGACCGTAGTTGTATTCGTGGTTTCCCAGCGCCGAGGCGTCGTAGGCGAGCCGGTTCATCGCCGCGATGACCGGGTGCGGCGTGTCGCGGGCCACCCGGGCCTGATGCTCGTTCAGCGGCGTGCCCTGCAGCAGATCGCCGCTGTCGACGAGCAGCACGTTCGGGGCCGCGCGTCGGATGCTGTCCACCAGGGTCGCCACCTGCGCGAGACTGTTCGGCGCCGGCGCGTCGGTGGCGTACTGGTAGGGCAGCAAGTGACCGTGCACGTCGGTCGTACCGAGGATCTCGATGGAAACCTCGGGCGTTCCGCCACACGCGACCGACGCGGCCAGCGCACCGAGGACCACGCCCGCGGCGCAGCGGCTCATGGACGGGGCGTGGCCGACAGGGCGTAGAGGAAGAGGTTGACCCCCATCCGGTAGGCTTGCTCGCGCACCTGCGGCGGATCGTCGTGCACGCCCTCGTCCTCCCAGCCGTCGCCCAGATCCGATTCGTAGCTGTAGAACACGGCCAACCGTCCATCCAGGAACACGCCGAACCCCTGGGCCGGCTTTCCATCGTGCTCGTGGATCTTCGGGAGGCCCTCCGGAAACTCGTAGAACAACCTGTACACGGGGTGGTCGAGCGGTACCTCGGTCAGCGGATCGTCCGGGAACAGCCGACCGACTTCCCGGCGGAACGACTCGTCGAGGCCGTAGTTGTCGTCCACGTGCAGGAAGCCTCCGCCGCGCAGGTACGCCCGCAGACGCTCCACCTCGAGCGCCGAAAACGCCATGTTCCCGTGGCCCGTCGCGTACAGGTACGGGTAGTCGGCCAGATCCGGGTCGGACGGTCGCACCTCGGCCGGACGCGGGGCAGTCCGGAGACCGGTCCGCCGAGCGATCTCCCGCAGCAGGTTGTCGAGGCTGGACGGGTTCGCGTACCAGTCCCCACCGCCGTCGTAGCGCAGCCGCGCGATGGTGAGGGGCTCGACCGACCGTCGCTCCGCGGCACCCTCGGAGTGGGCGACCGCCACGGCCGCGGGCTCGAGACCGAGCGCGGCCGGGCAGGACTCGATCGCCACGATGGCGCTCGCCCCCGCCGCCGCGACCGCCAGCACGGTCTGCGGAATCAGGTCCCCGCGCCGCTGTCCCACACGGCAGTGCGGACACAACTTGGCGTCATCCGGGATCATGCAGTCGCAACTTCGACAGCTCTTCACCGTCCCTCCGTACGCTCGAGACAGTCTAACGTTCGCGCCCGTCCAGGCGAAGCTTTAGGATAGCGCCCAGAAACGGCCGGCCGACCGCGACAACCCCGGCCCAGCGACCCGAGCCCGCGACCGATGCGTCGATACGCCGCCTACGATCCCCCCGAGTACGTCTCGTGGAAACCCGATGCCGGCCTGTTGCGGGACTTCCGGGCCACGCTGCGCGCGGACCCCGAACGGCAGCGGGAGATCGTGGCGCTGACGCCCGCGGCCCACCTCGATCTGTACCGTGGAATGGTGCGGTTCCGCCTGCACGACGTCGCGCTGGCCCGCTGGGTGAAGGGCGGGGTCATCTCGAAGGCCTGGCTGGGCACGGGCGAGGAGGCGGTGACCGTGGGCGCCGTTCACGCCCTGCAACGGCGGGGGAGCGAGGGCGACGTGGTCGGTCCCATGATCCGCAACGCGGGCGCGTGCCACGAGATGGGGATGCCCGTGGCCGACATGCTGCGCGCCTATCTGGCCACCGAAGATTCGCCCACGGGGGGACGGGACCTTCACGTGGGCGATCTGTCGCTCGGCGTGTGCCCGCCGATCAGCATGGTGGCCTCCCTCGCGACCGTGATGAACGGACTCGCTCTCGCTTTTCGCATGCGAGACGAGCCCCGGGTCGCGCTCACCTGGGTCGGAGACGGGGCCACGAAGCACGGCGAGGCCCACGAGGCCTTCGCGTTCGCCGCCGCGCTCGCGCTCCCCATCGTGTTCGTGATTCAGAACAACCAGGTGGCCCTCGGAACGCGCCTCGATCAGCACCACGTCCCGTCCGACTTCCGGGCGTGGGGGGGCGCCTACGGGATCCCCCTGCTGAGCGCCGACGGAAACAACGTGATGGACACGTACGCCGCCACGCGGTTGGCCGCCGCGCGCTGTCGAGAGGGAAGAGGTCCCGTGTTCCTCGAAGCCACGACCTTCCGCATGGGCGGCCACGCCACGCACGACGTGCGAGAGGCGCGGCGCACCTTCCCGGCCCGACTCTTCGAGTATTGGGGGCGTCGAGACCCGATCGGCCTGTACGAGGAGTACCTGGCCACCGCGCCGATCGACCTCACGGGGTCGGGACCCGGTGACGTCGACGAGGCGCGCAACCGGGCGGCGCTCGCGGCGGTCGAGGAGGCGGTGACCCGCGAGGTCGAGGAGGCCGCCGAGGCGGCGCTCGCGAGCCGGGCCGAGCGTATGCCCCGCCCCGAGACGGCGGCGCTGGGGGTCTACGCGGAGCCTACCCCGTGAGCGAGGTGCCGGGGGCGCGCCCGTTCG
>JBFIOX010000001.1:0-26209 GCA_041610455.1 Gemmatimonadota bacterium | reverse complement strand
GCGGAGATGCCGCGCTACGTGGTCTCCCGCGTCGGCCAGGCGCTAAACCGGGCCCGCAAGCCCGTCAACGGAAGTCGCGTGTTGCTCTTGGGAGTGACCTACAAGCCCGACGTCGGGGACACGCGCGAGAGCCCCGCGCTCGACATCATCGAGCTCCTGCGCTCGGGGGGCGCGGAGGTCTCCTATCACGATCCCTTCGTGGCGGACCTCGAGCTCGAGTCCGGCGACCTCACATCCCGGCCGCTGACGCGCGAGCTGTTGGAATCGAGCGACGTCGTCGTCGTGACGGCGAACCACCGGGACGTGGATTACGACCTCGTTCTCGAGCACGCTGCGATCGTGGTCGATCCCCGCAACGGGCTAAAGGGCAGGATCGGGCGCGGGCTCGTATATCCGATCGCCGGCCCGCCTCGCAGCCGCCGGGCGCCATCGGGTGGAGCCGAGGAGGGCGCGGTGGAGCAGGCGGTGTCGTTCGGCTGAGCGCCCGACCGCGAGAGCTTCGGGTCGGAGGCGGCCCTACCTAGGAGGCTTCGGCGACCCGACGTCCGCGGGGTAGTGCGACGGACAGTGACGCGGCGTACCGGCTCGCCATCCGGCCGTACTTGAGCCCCATCGATGCCACGTGGAGCGCCGCCCCCGTGGTCGCCAGCTGCACCGGCTTCGCCCGGTCCAGCGAAGTTCGGAACTCGGCGGCCGTGCGAAACGGCGGCATGAGCGTGCGCGCACGGCCGATCTCGCTCGCGAAGTGCGCGTCCGACCCGGCGGCCAGCGGGAGCCCCCGCCGACGCCCCGCTCGCGTCGCGGCCCGATTCCAGTATGGCACGAAGGCCCGCGCGTTGATCGCCTCGACCGCATCGGCCACGCCGAGCGCGCGATGCGCCCGACGGCGGGCCGCGCGAGGATACGCGAACGGATGTGGGGCGTAGACGATCCCTCCCTGAGTCCGAATCCGCTCGACCACTTCTTCCAGCGGCAGCCGCATGGGGATGCGCTCCCGTAGGAACAAGCCGATCAGCTCGGTGTGACAGCGGCAGCGGATCTCTTCACCCACGATGACGAGATCGGGCGCCAGCTCGCGAGCTCTCAACGCGCCCTCGATGGTGCCGTGATCCGTGACCGCGATCCGGTCCAGTCCCACCTCCCGCGCCCGCTCGACCAGATCGGCCGGCCTCGTATGCGCATCGTGGGAGTAGCCCGTGTGCGTGTGGAGATCGACTTCGAACATGCCTGCTGGCGCCACCTCTACGTGGGTCCTCGAATGGGCGGTCCGGCGACCGCGCGCTCCGATACGTGTCGACCCCATGCAAGGTTCGGTCCCGCGGAATCGGGCTCGTCCGGGCGGCCGGCCGAGCGTCTGGCGAGGTGGGGAAGCGGTCGGTGAGAAGGGTCGCCGAGGCGGGGAAGCCATCGACGCGAGAGGTCGCGAAGCCCCGGGCGGCCGCGGGTTGCAGGGGCCCCCGCGCCGCCCGGAGGCGCTCGTCTCAGCGCCGGATCTCGAGGCGGTCGCCGGGCCGGATCACCGACGAGCGCAGGCCGTTCCAGTCCATGATGTCGCGCGTGGACACCGAGTATCGACGTGCGATCGACCACAGGGTGTCGCCTCGACGCACGACCACCGTGGTCGGGCCCCGCGGCGTCTCCCGGGCGGCCGACCCGGCGGCCGACCCGGAGCCGCCGCGCGAGGCCACGCGCGCCGGGTTCGGGATGACGAGACGCTGCCCGATCCGGAGCCGGCGCGGGTGGACGTTGCCGTTGGCGGACTGCAGCGCGGAGACGCTGACGCCGTAACGGCTGGCGATCTGCGACAAGGTCTGCCCGCGCGTGACCACGTGGTACGTGAAGCTGATCCGCTTGTCGGCCGGGATCGCCGCGTAGCGTGTCTCGAAGTCCGAGGAGAGCCCCACGGGGACCCGGAACTCGACGGCCCGGGTGGGCGGCGTCACGCGCTGGGGGAACTCGGGGTTGAGCTCGCGGAGCGTGCTCTCGTCGGTTCCGATCGCCTCGGCCAGGACGTCGAAGCTCGTGGCTTCGGGGATCCGCACCACCTCGTACGACAGCTCCGCCTCGGGCGCGATCGCGCCGAAGCCGTATCGCTCCGGATCCTCACCGATGATCGTCGCGGCGATGAGCTTCGGGACGTAGTTGGTGGTTTCGCTCCTCAGCAGACGCGCATCGGCCAGGTCCCAGAACGTCCCGCCGTCCACGCGCGCCAAGCCCCGCGAGATGCGACCCGGTCCTCCGTTGTACGCGGCGGCGGCCAGGTACCAGGAGCCGAACTGCTCGTGCAGATCGGAGAGGTACCGTAGCGCCGCGTCGGTCGACTTCTCGGGATTGCGGCGCTCATCCACCCAGTGGGAGACCTCCAGGTCGTACATCTTGGCCGTGCTCGAGATGAACTGCCACATGCCGACTGCGCGGGCGCGGCTGTACGCGTTGGGGTTCATGCCGCTCTCGATGAGCGCCAGGTAGATGAGATCCCGCGGCATCTTCGCCTCGCGCAACTTCTCGAGGATCATCTTCTCGTACTTCCCCTTGCGGGCCAGATACAGACCGAACCGCTCGGGGATGACGTTCTGGAAGTAGTTGATCCACGCCTCGACCCGCTCGTTCATCTCGAGCGGCAGCCGGGCGTCGAGCTCGGGCGGGGCGGCCAGCCCCAGCGGGTCGGGACCGAGCGCGGCGTGAATCGCCCGATCGATCTCTTCCGACGTGGGGCCCTCGAAGTCCGGCGCGGCCGCAGCAGGCTCGGTCGGGTCCTCCGCGACCGGCTCGGCGCCCTCGAGCGTGGCGGGCTCGACCTCGGCGCCGGCGGGGGGCCGGGTCTCGGTCGCCCCGGGATTCGGGCCGAGCCGCGGACCGGCCTGGCCCGCGCACGCCGCCAAGATGACGGCAAGGAGCGCCGTGGAAACGATTTCGGGGAGACGGGAAGGCCCCGATTGTGACCGCGTGTCCCGCATCTCGCCTCTCCTGCTCTCGTGTGTCACACGCGAACCGCCGGTGGCCGCGGCACTGCACCCTCGAAGAGACGAACGGCGGCGGCCGAACGTTGCATCCATCCACCACCCCGAGGGTTAGGGCCCCGGGGGGCTCAAACGTGATAGTTCGGGGCTTCTCGCGTGATCACCACATCATGCGGGTGTGACTCCCGCAGTCCGCCCACCGTGATCCGCAGGAAACGGGCCTCGCGTCGCAACGCCTCGATGTCGGCCGCTCCGCAGTACCCCATGCCGCTGCGGAGCCCGCCCACGAGCTGGAACACGGTGTCGGCCACCGGGCCCTTGTAGGGAACGCGCCCCTCGATTCCCTCCGGCACCAGCTTCTTGGCGTCGACCTCCGCCTGGAAGTACCGATCGGCCGACCCCGCTTCCATGGCCGAGAGCGAGCCCATGCCCCGGATGGTCTTGAACCGCCTGCCCTCGAGCAGGAACGTCTCGCCCGGGCTCTCGTCGGTGCCCGCGAACATCGAGCCCAACATGCACGTGTGCGCCCCGGCGGCGATCGCCTTCACGACATCTCCAGAGTACTTGATCCCGCCGTCGGCGATTACGGGCACGCGACCTTCGGTGCCGGCGACGGCGTCCTGGATGGCCGTGATTTGCGGCACGCCCACTCCCGTGACCACGCGGGTGGTGCAGATCGATCCCGGGCCGACACCCACCTTGACCGCATCCACACCGCGCTCCACGAGGGCCAGCGCTCCCTCGCGCGTCGCGACGTTGCCCGCGATGAGGGCCGTCTCGGGAAGCGATTCGCGCACCCGCGCGACCGCCTCGAGCACGCCCGACGAGTGGCCGTGCGCCGTATCGACCACGATGACGTCCACCCCGGCCTCGGCCAGGGCGCGGGCCCGCTCGAGCTCGCGGCGCGAGGCGCCCACCGCCGCGCCGACCCGCAGCCGGCCGTGGGCATCCTTCGTCGCGTGCGGGTACTGTCGCCGTTTGAAGATGTCCTTGACGGTGATCAGCCCCTTCAACTCCCCGTCATCATCCACGACGGGCAGCTTCTCGATCTTGTGCTCGCGGAGGATCTGCTCCGCGTCCTCCAGCGAGGTTCCCAGCGGTGCCGTCACCAGCCCCGTGGCCGTCATCACCTCGCGCACCGGCCGCGAGAGATCGGTCTCGAACACGAGATCACGGTTGGTCAGGATCCCGAGGAGCTTCCCCTCTCCGTCCACCACCGGGACGCCGCTGATCGAGTATTCCCGCATGCGCTGCGTGGCCTCGCGCAGGGTCGCGTCGGGACCGAGCGTGATGGGGCTGAGGATCATGCCGCTCTCCGACCGCTTGACCCGGTCCACCTGCTGAGCCTGCGCCTGCACCGACATGTTCTTGTGGATGATGCCGATGCCCCCCTCGCGGGCCAACGCGATCGCCATGTGCTGCTCCGTGACCGTGTCCATGGCCGCGGAGACCAGGGGGATGGCCAAGCGGATCGTCTCGGTGAGCCGGGTCGACACGTCCACGTCGGCGGGGTGCACGGAGGCGTAGCCGGGCGCCAGCAGCACGTCGTCGAAGGTCAGCGTTTCGCGAATCTGGTGCGTCATGTGGCTCGCCGGGGGGGACGTGCGCGCGACGCGACGCCGCGGCCCGCTTCTCGGATCGTGGTTTCGCTCCTCGATGCGCGAAACCGCACGCCGGCGACCCCGCTAGGGGGTGGCGGCCATGCGGCCTCTGAGATCGAGAACGTCGCGGCTCCCATGCGCCATGGTAGACGCCGGGGCCGGTTCCGTCAACGCGCCGCGTCGCTCATTCCACCACGATCTCTCGCTCCTCGGGAGGCTCGCGCTCGTCCTTGGGCGGCGGCTCGGGCCGGCCTGCTTCCAACTCGGCCAGGAACTCCCGTCCCGCCTGCCGGAAAGAGTCGAGGACGCGGTCGGCCGCGCCGAGCACCTTCATCGTCCCCTTCATGGCGTTGGCGGGCGCGCGCGAGCGCCGGAGCTGGCGCTGCACGGACTCGGCGAACTGCTGGAAGACCGGTGGCCGCGGGGCGCCTCGATTCCCGAACTCCGACTCCAGAAAATCGATGAAGTCGAGAACCTCGTAGACCTTCTCTTCGGGAAGGGCTTCGAGCTTGCGCCAGACCTGCTTCTTGAGGATCTCGTTCATCTCCTCATCGACTCCGTACTCGGGGCTACCTGAATACTCCCACCGGGGGGTCGGAAGTTTCAAGTCTCGGCCCTCCGCCGGGTTTGACAGTCGACCATCGGGGGCGTCGATTGCACCGCATCCGGCCGGGGCGGCGACGGTCGGAGGCCGGCCCCGCTCGATAGCGCCGCCGCTTCCACGTTCCGGAGTCGTCCGAGCTCGAGACAGAGGTCCGATGGTACTTCGTCCGCTGCGTCCCTTGGAACCGAGCCGCGCCGCCGTGGCCCTGTACGACCGGTGGCTGGAGGAGCTGGCCGAGCGGCTCGCGGACCCGGCGTGCGATCGGGACGCCCTGTGCGTCGAGGTGCTCCGCGGGCTGTTCTTCCCCGGTCTCCCCCTCGACGTCGATCCCGACGACCTCTCGGCCACCGAGCGCGTCGCGCTGGCCCAGCTCGACCCCCGCAACGTGACGCTGGAGCCCGAATACTACCACGACATCGACGAGGCGAGGTTCTACGAGCGCAAGGCCCTCCTGTGGCTGTGGCAGATGTTCGACCGGTCGCCCGCCGGGGGCAACGTGCATCTCGGTGTCCGCTTCCGCCGGATCCTGGCGCCCCACGTGTTCAAGCGCGTGGGCAAGAACTTCAAGTGCTTCCACTTCGTCGAGGTCTCCTTCGGCTACAATCTCGAGGTCGGCGACGATGTGGTGGTGCACCGGAACGTGCTCCTCGACGACCGTGGAGGGATCGAGCTGGGCAACCGCGTCTCCATCTCGGACTACGCTTCGGTGTTCAGCCACTCGCACTCGATCGACGACATCGTCGACGTGACCAACAAGAAGACCGTGCTGGGTGACAACGTGCGCATCACCGTCGGGGCCACCATTCTGGCCGGCGTGCACGTGGGCACGCAGGGCATGGTGGGGGCCAAGGCCGTGGCCACTCGCGACGTGGCTCCCTATCACGTCAACGTGGGGATCCCGGCCAAGCCGGTCGCCGTGAAATCGATCGCCCCTCCCGAATACCGGGACGACTAGCCGCCGATCGGGCCGAGGGCTCGACGCGTCGGTTCGCGCGCCGGCCGAGGGCTCGCCGCCCTCAGTCGCGGGGATACGGCAGGTGCAGCGTGAAGCGGCACCCCCCCGAGCCGGGCACCGCATCGACGCGGATCTCGCCGGCGGTCGCCTCGACGAGGCGCGCGCAGATCCCCAGCCCGAGTCCCCGGGTCCAGCCCTCCTCCCGCCTCCCGGGCGCCGGCAGCAGCGCGCGGCTCAGACGGGCGCGAAGCCGCTCCAGGTCGCCCCCGGTGCCGCTGTCGCTGACCGTCACGGTGAGCCAACCCGACCGCTCCTCGAACGCCCGCACCTCGACCCATCCACCCCGCTCGGAGGCCTGTAGGGCGTTCGTCACGAGATTGAGCAGAACCCGGGTGAGGATGCGCCGATCACCGGTTCGGGGGCCCAGCGTCTCCAACCGAAACGCCAGCGTGACCGCGCCGTTCCGCGCGAGCGGTCCCAGGAGGCGATCGACCTGGTCGAGCACGTTCTCGACGGAGAACGCCTCGCGCACGACGTCGATCTCCTCCGCGCGATCCAGATGGGCCGCGTCGAGGAGGTCGTTGAGTAGCCCGACGAGCGACACGGTGGCCGCGTACAGCACGCCGACCTGGCGCTGCTGCACCTCGTTCAGCGATCCCGAGTGCTCGCCGGCCAGCGCATCGGCCAGCACCAGGATCGAGTTGAGCGGAGAGCGCAGATCGTGCGACACATCGCGCAGCAGCTCCCTCGATTCGTCCCTGCGCCGCTCAACGAAGTCCCGCACGAGGGCCGCGAACTCGCGATCGAGCCGCCCGTGGAAGACCCGCAGGCGTTGGGGGGGCGCGTCGCGCTCGGCCAGCTCGAACAGGTGCTCTCGAACCGCCCGCACCGCCGCCACGGTGGCGTCCAGCGAGGCGCGCGGAAGCGGCTCCGACGGGGGCGCGATCTCGGGATCCTGCTCCACCCGCCGGAGGAGGTAGCGGGCGACCGGCTGCACCTCCGGAGCCAGCCCCCGGACGATCCGGCGCCCGTCGAACGAGTCCCGGGCCTCCGGCTCGGACGCCGCCAGACGGGGTCTCCGGGGATCGTTCACGCGAGGGCCCCGGCCGTGGGCCCGCGGGGGCGACGGCGCGGCACGTCCCGCTCCTACTGGACGAACGCGTCTTTGGACAGCTCGTGCTTGTCCATGAGGCGATACAGGGTGGTGCGGTCGATGCCGGCCTGCCGCGCGGCCTCCGACATGTTGCCCTGGGTGCGCGAGATCACCTGGGCCAAGTACTCCCTCTCGAAGCGTCCGACGAGGGCGTCCTTCGCCTCGTGGAACGGGGCGTGGAAGTCGATGAGGGTCCCCACCGAGCCGCCGCTCCCCGCCAGGGCCGGGGAGACCGTGGGCCCCTCTTCGAGCACGGACAGGCGATCGGTGCCGATGACCTCGTTGGCCTCGGAAAGGACGACGAGGTGCTCGAGCACGTTCTGCAGCTGGCGCACGTTCCCCGGCCAACTGTGCCGAACCAGGGCCTCCATGGCCTCGGGCGCGAAGCGCGGCGGCATGGCCCCGGGCAGCTGATGCCGGCGCCAGAAGTGATCGATGAAGTGCTTGATCAGCGCCGGCACGTCCTCGGGCCGCTCGCGCAGCGGCGGGAGGTGGATGGGGACCACGCGGAGGCGGAAGTACAGGTCCTGGCGCAACGCGCCGTCCCGGATGGCCTCCTCGGGCTCGCGGTTGGTGGCGGAGATGAAGCGAACGTCCACGACCGCGTCGTCTTTCTCGCTCCCCACGCGCCGGATGACGCCGTCCTGGAGGACCCGCAGGAGCTTGGCTTGCAGGGGCATCGGCATCTCGCCGAGCTCGTCCAGGAAGAAAGTCCCCTGGTCGGCCACTTCGAGGAGGCCCGGCTTGTCGCGCACCGCACCGGTGAACACACCGCGCCGGTGGCCGAACATCTCCGACTCCAGCAACTCGCCGGGCAGGGCCGCGCAGTTCACCGCGACGAACGCCTTACGCGAGCGTCGGCTCTCGGAGTGGATGTATTGGGCGATGAGCTCCTTCCCGGTGCCGCTGTCACCCGTGATGAACACGGAGGCGTCGGTCTTGGCGACCTTCATGGCCGTCTCGACGGCCTGTCTCATGGCCTTGGAGACGCCGAGGATGCGTACCTGCCCGTCGACGAGCACGCCTTCCCGCTTGGAAGAGTCCGAGAGCGTGCGCTGTCGGAGCAGGGTGTACGCGGCGCGCCCGATCACGACCAGCAGCTGGGTGGCCGTGAATGGCTTCGGCACGTATTCCCAGGCGCCGGCCTTCATGGCGCGAATGCTCGCCTCCGTCGTGGCGTGTCCGGTCATCATGATGGGGATCGTGGCCGGCGACCGCTGCCGCACCTCGGCGAGGATGTCGAGGCCGTGCACCTGCGGCATGCTCTGGTCGATGAGCACGATGTCGTACGTCTGACTCTTGAGGCGGTGCAGCGCCTCGTCGGCCTTGCGCTCGCACTCGCACTGGTAGCCGTCCGCCGCCAGCACCGATTCGCAGCTGTCGAGGATGCTCTGTTCGTCGTCGATGACCAGGATCCGGATGCTCTGCCGTTCCTCCGGTCCGAGGATCGTCGATCCGGACTCCTCCAGATCGTCGACCGGAAGGTCGTCGTCGGACAGCCCGTCCATCGCCTCCGGCGCTTCGATTCGCACGTTCTCTACCCCCCGCCGATCCTCAGCTCTGAAGAGGCCGCCGCAGGCGGGCCTCCGAGGTTCTCCACGCTGGCAACATGCTCTCGCGGTCGTGCAACCTGCACGGGGCCGACACGGCCGCCGCGCCGTGCACAACCGCCACACCCACCCCGGGCTCTCGGCTCACGAATGCCTCGCGAACGCAACAAAATGCGCGCATTCTCGGGCCTCGGCCGGCCGCCGAGCGCGCCTCGTGCCCCCCGACGTGGGGGCGAGAGGGGGCGGGCACGGCCTTCCCGATCGTACCGCGATACACGCAGAAGTTCAAGAACTGCGCCGATTAGGGGACGATCGTCGGTCGGGGTCCAACCCCGCGGGAGCGCATCGAGGGCGGGTGTCGCGCGCCTTCTACGCCCGGCTGGCCCGAGGGTGTCGTCGGAGGCCGAAAGAGGGGGTGCAGGGTGCCTGTGTGACGCCGGGATGCTGAGTCGACACGACGGGGGCGTTGCAGGTGGGCCACCCACGCGCCGCCTAGGGCTCGGATCCGACCAGCGCCCGCGCGATGCGCTCGGCGGCGTGTCCGTCCCACCCTTCCGGCCGATGGGGTCGCCGCGGTCGAGAGAGGGCCGCCTCGACCGCGGCGGGGAGCCGATCCGGCGGATCCACGAACAGTCGGTTGGTGCCCTCGCGAACCGTGATGGGGCGCTCGGTGGTGGGCCGCACCGTCAGGCAGGGCACGCCCAGCACGGTGGCCTCCTCCTGCACCCCCCCCGAATCGGTCACGACGGTCGCGCACTCGTCCAGCAGGCTCACGAACGACAGATAGCCGAGCGGCGGCAGGGTGACGAGGCCGTCCAGCACCGGCTCGAGACCGGCCGTCGCGATGCGGGCACGGGTGCGGGGGTGCACGGGGAAGACGACGGGGACCCCGCAGACCTCGGGAATCCGGGCGAGCGCCGCGAGCCAGGCCGAGAGCCGCGACGGATCGTCCACGTTGCGCGGCCGGTGCAGCGTCACGAGGACGTATCCGCCCGGCGCCACGCCGATGGAGTCGGCCACGCGCAGCGCCTTCGCCTTGGGGTAGAATCGATCGAGCGTGTCGATCATCACGTTCCCGACCGCGTGGATCCTGTGCCGGTCGATGCCCTCGGCCAGCAGGTTTTCCAGCGCGGAGGGCTCCGTGGTGACCAGCACGTCGCTGAGCCGATCGGTGAGTACGCGATTCACCTCCTCCGGCATGGTCCAATCGCGGCTCCGGAGGCCGGCCTCGACGTGCGCCAGGCGAAGTCCCAGCCGGGAAGCGACCAGGGCCGCGGCCAGGGTGGAGTTGACGTCCCCCACGGTGAGGACGATGTCCGGGCGGAGATCCGCCAGCACCGGGGCGAGCGCCATCATCATGCGCGCCAGTTGCTCCACCTGCTCGCCCGATCCGACGCCGAGATCGGCGTCCGCGGCCGGGATCTCGAGCTGCTCGAAGAACTGACGGGAGAGGGCATCATCGTAGTGCTGCCCGGTGTGGATCAGGGTCTGGCGTAAGCCCGCACGGCCATCCAGGGCACGCATGACCGGCGCGATCTTCATGAAGTTCGGCCTGGCGCCTACCACGTGTGCGATGTGCATGGCTTCCGCGTGATCTCCCGAGTCCCTCGGTTCCCTTATCGTCCCGCCCGCGCGCAGGGACGGTTCAAGGCACGGGCCGGCCCGCCGATTGGCGTCCGGGACCTGCCCGCCGCACCTTTCTGGGGCGCAAACTCGCGGCCGCGGGGTACCGCCGCACGGCGAGCGGGGACCAGGGGCGGGGGTCTCGTGTCGCGTCGGCCCCACACGCGCTTCGCGGGGCACACCGGCCGCACCGCTCGACTAGCCCGAAACCCCTTTGCGGAAGCGGGTTATCGGGTGTCTTGCACCGGCACCATAATTGCTCCAGGGTCCGGCGTTCACGGGGAAACGGACGCCGGTCCACGGAAGGGTTCAAGGTCGAGGGATTCGTGAGCGATCAGCGGGGAGACACACTACCGGTCCAGTACGACGACGCGCAGGGGGAGCTCCAGTCCGTCGGTCGGTATCAATACGTCCCGGCGCCGGCCGATCCCGGATCGGCCGAGTGGGGACGCTTGCTTTCGGCGCTGCGCGACAAGCTGTGGCTCATCGTGCTGGCCATGGTCATCGGCGGGTCGCTGGGGTTCGCGTACTCGCGCACGACGCAGCCGATGTATCGGACGAGCGCATCCGTGTGGCTCGAGCGGCCCAACGCGCAGCAGGGGCCGATTCGCGCCGGGCAGGTGCTGCAGGGCCAGGGATGGGTCGGCGTGTTCCTGAGCAACGCGGTGTTGGAGCCGGTGGTCCGGGAGTTCGGGCTGCACGTCCAGCGCCTGGCGCCCGAGGGGCCCGCCACGATCCTCCGCGGGCTGCAGGTCGGAGGCGACTTGCTGCCCGGCGTGTACCGGCTGGCGCTGGCGGAGGGCGACCGATACCAGCTCTTCGCGGTCGAGGACGACGCGGAGGCGCTCGTCGAGGAAGGGGTGCTTACCGACGGGATCGGCGCCACCCGGGGCTTCCACTGGATACCCGACGCGGCGCAGCTGCGCGCGCTCGATGAAGACCTCGTGTTCCAGGTGAGCGCGCCCATCTCGGCCACCGGCGCGCTGCGGGCCGCGCTCGCCGTGCGGCTCGAGGACCTCGCGAACATGATCTTCACGGAGTTCGTGTGGCACGATGCGGCAGAGGGAGCCGCCCTCCACAACGCCCTGGTCGAGAGCTTCCTCGATACGGCCACGCGACTGACCAACGGCCGAATTCACGAGGAGGTCGAGATTCTCGACCGTCAGACCGAGATGGCTGCGGGCGAGCTGCGGGCCGCGGAGCTGGCGCTGGAGCGATTCAAGGTCGACGCCATCACGAAGCCGGGGGAGCCGCAGATGAGGCAGCTTCCGAGCGGCGTCGTGGCGCCCGATCCGTTCTTCCAGACGTTCTTCCAGCAGCAGACCGATCTCGACCAGATCCAGAACGACCTGGCCGAGCTCGACGCCATTCTCTCGGCCCGCACCCAGGGTGGGAAGCTCAACGTCCTGAGGCTGCGACTGGTGCCCTCGATCGCGAACTCGCCCGCGCTCGGAGCGACGATCGCCAACCTCGACTCGCTCGACCTGCAGCTTCAGACCCTGCTCTACACGTACACGAGCGACCACCCCGACGTGCGGGCCATCACGGCCCAGATCCGTGACGTGCACGAGGTGCAGCTGCCCGGTCTGATCCGCGAGCTGCAGGCGGATCTGCGCAATCGGGCCGGCATGCTCGACCGGCAGATCGGCGAGCGGGCGCAGGAGCTGCAGGAGATCCCCGTCCGCACCATCGAGCAGACGCGCCTCGAGCGCCAATTCATGTTGGCCGAACAGCTGCACAACACGCTGCTCGGGCGCCGCAACGCGGCGCGGCTCATGGAAGAGACGGCCATGTCCAACATTCAACCGTTGGACTCGGCCTTCACCCCCAGCGGCCCCGTACCGCAGACGCTGCCCCCGTTCTACATCATGCTGGGCTCCCTGGTCGGCCTCGGCCTCTCGGTCGGCGTCGTGATGGTGCGCGACCGGATGGATCGGCGCATTCGCCACCCCGACGACATCTCGGGCAAGTTCGGGCTGCCCCTGCTGGGCGTGGTGCCCCAGCTGAAGGCGCCCAAGACGAGCAAGGCGACGGCCGCGGTGGCCGTCGAGTCGTTCCGCTCGATCCGCACGCAGCTCTCCCACGCCCACGGCGGCGCGGGCGGCCGGGTGCTCATCACGAGCTCGACGCCCCGGGAGGGCAAGTCGGTGGTGGCGGCGAACCTGGCCATCTCGTACGCCTCCTCCGGCCTGCGAACGCTGCTCGTCGACGCGGACGTGCGGCGCGGCCGTCTGCACACGGTCTTCGACTTCCCGCGCTCGCCCGGCCTCACCGAGTTGCTGGCCGGCAGGGCGCCGTTCGAGGACGTGGTGCGGACCCACAAGACCCCCAATCTGGACATCCTCTGCTCGGGTGCCCTGTCGCGAGATGCCGAGTTGATCGGGGGAACGCAGCTCGACCAGTTCCTCGACGACGCGCGAGAGCGCTACGACGTCGTGGTGCTCGACGGCCCCCCCCTCGCGGCGGGGGCAGACACTCTCATCCTGGGGCAGCGCTGCGACCAGGTCGTGATGGTGTTTCGCGCCGGCGCCACATCGGAGGGCATGGCGCGCAGCCGGCTGGAGATGCTCGGCAACGTCGACCTTCCCATCGTGGGCGCGGTGTTGAACGCCGTGCCCGAGCACGCGCCGTACTACGAGCAGTACGTGAACTACTACTACTACGCGGAAGCCGAGACCTCTTGAGCCGACGGATTCGCCTAGCCTTCTGCCTGGACAACGGAGGGATCGGCGGGTCCGAGCTCAACGCCGTGCGAACCGCGGAGCGCCTCGATCCGGCGCGGTACGACATCGAGGTCCTCTCGTTCAACGACTACGAGCCGCTCGCCCGCCGCTACGAGGCATGCGGAATCCCCGTGCGCCGGCTCGACGTCCGCAGCCTGAGGAGCGCCGACGCGCTGAGCCGGGGCTGGTGGCTCGCGCGACACCTGCGGGCCCGCCGGGTGGACGTCTTTCACGCCCACGACACCTACGGGAACGTGTTCGGGGTGCCGTGGGCTCGGTTGGCCGGGGTCTCCGCGGTCATCGCGAGCCGCCGCTGGTGGAAAGAGCCCCCCACGCCGGCGCACGCCGTGGCCAACCGGTGGGTCGCGCGGGTGGCGCACGCCATCGTCACCAACTCGCAGGCCGTGGCCGCGCTCGTCGTGCGGGAGGGCGCCAGGCGCCACAAGGTGCGCATCGTCCCCAACTTCCTCGATGAGGACAGCTTCCGGCCGCCGGGCGTCGGTCTGGAACGGCGCGTACGGGAGGAGCTGAACATCCCGGCCGGCGCGCCCGTGATCGGCATCGTGGCGCAGCTCCGCCCCGAGAAGGACCACGCCACGTTGCTCCGCGCCATGCGGCGCCTTGCGGACACCCACCCCGACGCGCACCTGATCCTGGTGGGCGAAGGCACGTGCCGGACCCAGATCGAAGCCCAGCGCGCCGAGCTGGGGCTCGGGGATCGGGTCCACCTGGTGGGCCTGCGCCGGGACGAGGGAAACTGGCACCACTTGTTCGACGTGTCCGTGCTCTGCTCGCGCACCGAGGCGCTGTCCAACTCGATCCTCGAGGCCATGGCGGCGGGGAGACCGGTGGTGGCGACCGACGTGGGGGGCAATCCGGATTGCGTCACGCACGCCGGGACCGGGCTGCTCGTACCGGTGGGTGACGACGCGGCGCTGGCGGCGGCGCTGGACCGCTTGCTGTCGCACCCGGGAGAGGCCCGCCGGCTCGGCGGAGCGGGACTGCGCCGCGCGCGGAGCGATTACTCGGCCGACGCGGCGATCGGCGCGCTCGAGCGCGTCTACGCGGACCTCATCGGCTTCGCCGGCGCCAAGCCGGGCGCGGCCGCGGCGAACGCGGCGTGACCATGTCGCCGCGTGTCCCGCCCCGCTCGCTCGCGCCGGCCGCTCCCTGGAGGCCTTCGGCCATGCGGCCGGCCCGGGGGGGATCGCCCCGACTGCCGGCCTCGAGCCTGAAGCGCATCTACCGGGATGTGGACTGGAGCCTGTCCTACATCGCGTTTCTGGTCTACCTCGTCATCGTCATCACGTATCGGTTCCCGGGCGCCTCCATCGCGATCGGTGTCGCCCTCGGCGGACTGATCCTCGAGAAGCGGCGCCCGCGGCTTCCGTTCTGGCTGGTGGGCTTCGCCGCGTTCGTGTTGTGGGGCGCGGCCAGCTACACGCAGAGCGACTTTCGGACGATCGCGTGGGAGGAAGGCTTCCTCGAGTTCGGCAAGCTGTGGCTCATCTGCCTGGTGGCGGCCAACGTGCTGACCAGCCAGGCGCGCATCCGGTTCTTCCTGGTGTTCCTCCTCCTGTTGTACGCCACGCACCCGATCCGCGGCGCTCTCTTCAACACGTTCGTGTACGGCTACACCTACCAGAACACGAGCCGCGTGGTGTGGAACGGCGCCTGGGGCAACCCGAACGACATGGCGGCCCTCACCTTTCTCCCCCTGGGCATCGCCGCGGGACTCCTCAAGGACGCGAACCTTTGGGTCCGCCGGGGGGCCATCGCCTCGGTGGCCGTGATGCCCTTCGTCGTGCTCCTCACGCAGTCGCGGGGCGCGTTCCTCGGGATCGGCGTGCTGGCCATGCTCACGGTGCTCGCCCACCGCAAGCAGGCCCGCGCCATGGTCGGCGTGTTCCTGCTGGGGTCGGCGGCGGTGCTTTTCGCGCCCGCCGGGACCTTCGCCCGCTTCGGAGATCTCACCTCCGCGGTGCGCGAGCGGGACCTGACGGCGGCCAACGACATGGGATCCGCGGCCCAGCGCTGGGAGATCTGGGGCGTAGCCCAGAGGATCATCACCGATCACCCCGTGTTCGGCGTCGGGATGTCGGCCTACAACTGGGCGCACGGCGCTTACACCTATTACAGCGCCGAGACCATGACCGCCGGCGGTCGGCGAGATGTGCACAGCACCTTCCTCCGCGTGCTGGCCGAGACGGGCTATCCGGGACTCGTGCTGTTCCTCATCCCGTTCGTGATGGCGCTGTCGCGCTCCAGGCGGTACCGGCTCGCCTACGGCGCCAGGTTCCCGACTCAGGCGACGAGGTTGAAATACCTCGAGGCCTCGCTCTACGCGTTCTTCGTCGTTGCCATTTTCGGCTCGTACGCGCACCAGATCTTCGTGTGGCTACACCTCGCCACGCTCGGGATCGTGGCGGAGGGCCTGCGTCAGACCGCGTCGAGGGAGTCCCGGGAGGCGATCGCTTCCACTGCCTTCCCTCGCGCGGCGAAACGGCGCTGGTCGCGTCCGGTCGGGGCCGCTCCGTGAGCACCGACCGGCGGAAGCCGGTCTCCCGTCCGGTTCCCGTCTCGGCGCTTCCCCGCATTCCCTGAAGCGCGCCCCGGTGGTCACCGGTCGGGCGCGCGCGGGTGAGCACGAGCGGCGGGCGCCGCTCGTGATCGTGAGCGTGGGGCGCAGCGGCTCGACCCTCCTCCACGGCCTGCTCGCGCGGCACGAAAGCGCCTCGTGGCTGTCTCGCGTTTGCGATGCCGCGCCCGAGCGGCCCGGGCGTCAACGACGGGTCGTGCGGGCCGCCGCCGCGCCCGGGGTCGGCGTCCTGATCCGCCGCAAGTGGCCACCGGACGAATGCTATGCGTTCTGGGGCCATCACTATCGCGGCTTCGCCGAGCCGTGTCGGGACCTCACCGCGGAAGATGTCACGCTCCGGGTCCGGGACCGCCTGCACGGCTATTTTGACGGGCTGATCACGCGGTCGCGCCCAGCGCCACTCATCAAGGTCACCGGGTGGCCGCGCGCCGGTTTCTTGGCGGCGATATTGGAGGGCGCGAGATTCGTCCACCTGGTCCGCGATGGCCGCGACGTGGCCAGCTCCTTGCTCACCGTCCCCTGGTGGCGCGGATGGTACGGACCGGTGGGCTGGCGATTCGGCCCGCTCTCGCCGCGGGAGGAAGCCGAGTGGCACCGGCACGGGCGCTCCTTCGTGGCGCTGGCGGGGATGCAGTGGCGCCGCGTCCTCGAGGCGATGGAGGCGGCCGCCGAGGAGGTGGGACGCGAGAGATGGCTCGACGTGCGGTACGAGGATCTGTGCGCGAATCCGGCGGGCGTCGTCGACGACATTCTGCGCTTCGCCGGGTGGGACGCCTCCGCATCCATCACGGCGGCCCTGCGCCGCGGCGCGGTGCGCGCTCCGGCATCGCGATGGCGAACCGATCTGACGGCTCGGCAGGCCGACGCGCTGGGCGGGGTCTTGCAGCCCACGCTGGCCCGGTGGGGGTACGAATGACCGGCGTGGGAGCCGCCTGATGTGCGGAATCGCCGGCTTCGTCGACCGCCGTGGGGATGCGGCGCGCCGCGCCGCGGAGCTCGAGCGCATGACGGTCGCCATCCACCACCGGGGTCCCGACGAGGACGGCGTTTTGGTGGGGGACCGCGTGGCCCTGGGCATGCGTCGTCTCAGCATCATCGACCTCGCCGGAGGCTCGCAGCCCATCTCGAACGAGGACGGCACGGTGCACGTCGTCTTCAACGGCGAGATCTACAACTTCGCGGAGATCCGCAGCGAACTCGAGGCGGACGGCCACCGTTTCCGCACGCGGAGCGACACCGAGGTGTTGGTGCACTCCTACGAAGCGTTCGGGCTCGACCTCACGCGACGGCTGAGGGGCATGTTCGCGTTCGCCATCTGGGACCAGGTGCGCGAGCGGCTCCTCCTGGTGCGCGACCGGCTCGGCATCAAGCCGCTCTATTACTGGGATGCCGGGCCCGGGGGGTTGGCGTTCGCCTCCGAGCTGGGCGCCCTGCGGGCGCTGCCCGACTTCCCCCGCGCCTTGGACGCGGGGGCCATGGCGGATTACCTGGCGCTGGGGTACGTGCCAGACCCCGCATCGATCTACGACGCCGCCCGCAAGCTCCCGCCGGGGCACCGGTTGGTTCGGGAGCGCGACGGGGCGACGACCGTGGCCCCCTATTGGTCGCCGCTGGTCGAGGAGCGGCACGACCTGACGGAGCCCGAAGCGGCCGAGGAGATCCGCCGACTGCTCCTCGAGGCGGTGCGGTACCGCCTGGTGGCCGACGTGCCCCTGGGCGCCTTCCTCTCGGGGGGGATCGATTCGAGCGCCGTGGTGGCCGCGATGGCCCGACAGATGGACCGGCCCGTCAAGACCTTCTCGATCGGATTCGAGGAGCGCGAGTTCAACGAGGCCCCCGACGCGCGGCGGGTCGCGGAAGCCCTCGGCACGGAGCACACCGAGCTCATCGTCCGTCCCGATGTGGACGCGCTCATCGAACGTGTCGCGGGTGCCTTCGGCGAGCCCTTCGCCGACTCGTCGGCGATCCCGACCTTGCTCGTGTCGGAGTTGGCGCGGCGTCACGTGACCGTGGTCCTGTCCGGCGACGGCGGCGATGAGCTGTTCGGCGGATACGATCGATACCGGGCGCTGTCCCGCCGCGATGTCGCCATCCCGGCGCCGCTCCGCGCGCTCCTCCGGTTTGCGGCCCGCCGACTCCCTCACGGAGCCTACGGGCGGAATCGGCTGCTAGAGCTCTCGCGCTCGACCGCCGGCCGTTACGCGGGCATGGTGGCCACCGCCCTCGGCGAGGCCGAGGGGGGCGTGGCGCGCCCGGAGCTCGCCGAGGCCGGCCGCGACCTCGACCACCTCCTGGCGCGGTGGTGGGATGCCACGGAGGGTCGGACGACCCTGACGCGGGCCACGCTGGTGGACGCATTCTCCTACCTGCCGGGGGACATCCTCACCAAGGTCGATCGCATGAGCATGGCCGTCTCGCTCGAGGCGCGCGTGCCGGTGCTCGACCACCACCTGGCCGAGTTCGCCTTCAGCCTCCCCTCCTCGTTCAAGTGGGGCGAGGGTGGCGGCAAGAAGATCTTCCGGCGGGCCATCGCCGACCTCGTGCCCGATTTCGTCCTGACGAAACGCAAGCAGGGGTTCGGCGTCCCGCTGCGTCATTGGTTCAAGGACGCGCTCGCGTGGCGCTGCGATCAGCTCCTGGAGCCGCGGGCCGCCGTGTACGACTTCGTCCTCCCCGGGGCGGTCGCGAGGCTCGTGCGCGAGCACCGGAGCGGCCGCCGGGATCACAGCGCCATGATCTGGCGGCTGCTGGTCCTCGAGCTGTGGCTGGCCGCCGAGAGGTCTGCGAGCGCCCGGTCCGAGGTCGCCGGCGCACGCGAGGCCCGACCGCGCGCCGGAGTGTCGAGCGCGTAGGACCGGAGCCGCACCCTCCGCGGCCCCCGATCGGCGGCCGGCGCCTCCGAGGCGCCGGGCCGGCCCCCAAGTCACCGCGCACGCTACAACTTGCCGACCCCCCTCCGCACCGGGTCGGCATCTGACCTTTTTTCACAGCTCCCCCCGCAGGACCGGCGAGCCAAGAATCGTGCCACTACGGATGAAGTGATGCAACCCATTCTGTCGCTGTGACTTGAAGCATCGCGAATCCCCGATTGTTGGATGGGCACAACGCTTGCCGACCCGAGTCGCTGCCCCCCGCCGCGGCTGCGTCCCCGGCGCAGGGGGTTCCAGGCCAGACCGATGTCTGGCGCGCGATGAGCTCGGAAACTGGAAGGGGTGGTGGGGATGCGTATCGGACGGACGCCCTCTAAGGGCACCTGGGGTGCGCTGGCAGCGATCGGCATCGGGCTGTTCATCGGTTGCACGGGAGAGGAGCACCTCGGCCCCGTACCGATTCAGAAGTCCGAGATCAAGATCCTCCCGTCGCGGCTGGACCTCGATGCGCTCGCCGAGATCGGCCAGCTGCGCGCGCAGCGCACCGACGGCCAGGGTCGGCCCTCCAATCTCAACCGCTTCGTATGGCGCAGCCTGGACCCCGACATCGTGCAGATCGACGGGGCCGGCCGCGTGATCTCGGTCTCTCAGGGCACGGCCACCATCGAGGTGTCCGCGAGCGGAGACCGGGCGCGTGCCAAGGTCCAGGTCGACCAGGTTCCCGTGCTCTTCGCCGTCTCGCCCCGCGAGGACACGCTCCAGGCGATCGGGCAGCGGCGCACCCTGAGCTTCGAGGCCCGCGACAAGAACGGCTTCCGCGTCCCGCGCAACACCGTGCAGTGGCGGAGCGCCGATGCGAGGGTCGTTTCGGTCGACGAACAGGGCACGGTCACGGCGCGCGCCGAGGGCGACGTCAGGATCTTCGCCAGCAAGCGCGGCCGCTCCGACTCGAGCCAGGTGAAGGTGCGCCGCGGCAAGAACATCATCACGATCGAGCCCGGTCTGGACACCCTGAAGGCGCTCGGCGCCCAGGTCCAGATGACCGCCACCGCCACCGACGCCGACGGTAACACCACCCAGACGAGCGGATTCAACTGGACGAGCTCGGACCCATCCGTGGCGTCCGTGGACCAGAACGGCGTGGTGACGGCCCACGCCGAGGGGAACGCCGACATCACCGCAAGTGACCGTGGGCGCGCGGGTTGGGCCCAGATCGTGGTCGAGCAGATGGTCGAGACGGTGGATATCGACCCCGCCAACACCTCGCTGGGCGCCCCCGAGCAGGCCGTACAGCTCACCGCGTCCGGGCTTGACGCCGAAGGTCACGAGGTCCCAGGCTCCAGTTTCACATGGAGCAGTGACCGTCCGGGCGTGGCGGACGTCGATGATAACGGACTAGTGACCGCGAAGGGCTCCGGTACGGCCCAGATCGCGGCCACGGCCTCGAACGGGGCGAAGGGCTTCGCCACGGTCGGGGTGGGAGAGATCGATCTCAACGTCACGCCTAGCGCGGACACGATTCCGAGCCTCAATGACTCGACCCATCTCGCCATCTATCCGAAGGACGCCAACGGGCAGGACGCCGAGTGTCCGAACCCGTCCTGGCGGAGCACCGAGACAGGAGTGGCCACAGTGAATTCCGTGGGGCGCGTGATCGGCCATGCGGCGGGGACCGCGCTCATCGTGGTCGCGGCCTGCGCGGTGGAGGACACCGCCTCCATCTGGGTGGAGCTCGGGGGCGGGGGCGGCGCGCCACCGCCGTCGGAGAGCTGGTCCCGACCGGAGCTGCCCCGCGCCATCCCCGATACGGTGAGGCCGACCGCCACCCGCACCGTCCGGGCGACCACGGCGGCGGAGCTCCAATCGGCCATCGACAACGCCGTGGCCGGGGACGAGATCCTGCTCACGCCCGGGACGACGTACAGCCGCTCGCAGGGCTTCACCCTGCCCGCCCGCAACGACGGCGGCTGGGTGACCATCCGGGGCGACATGCCCAGCGTGGCCAAGGACGTGCGCGTCGACTCGACGCTGAACTTCCCGGTCCTGACCTGCACGGGAACGGTCTGCTCGACGGTGTCCGCCTCCGAGCCCGGGGATCACGGCTGGCGCTTCGAGACGCTGGAGATCACGGGCGGCTGGGACGGCACGACCGCCATGGTGGCCCTGCACCCGAGCCCGGCGACGGATGTCATCAACCGCATGGTGTTCGATCGCGTCTACGTGCACGCCGGCGATCCGAACTGGGACCTGCGGCGCTGCTTCATGGCCAACGTGGCCGGCTTCGCGCTGTTGCGCTCCGTGGTCACGGAGTGCCACCAGAGGGGGTTCGATTCCCAGGCCGTGCTCGTGTGGAACACCCCTGGCCCGATCCTCATCTACGAGAACCTGCTCGAGGGCAGCTCGGAGAACTTCATGTCGGGCGGCGCGGGGATCTCGGGCGCCTCGAACGTGCCTCAGGACATCACGTTCGCGCGCAACCACGTGCGGCACCCGAAGTCCTGGCACGGCGGTCCCTGGGTCATCAAGAACCTGTTCGAGCTCAAGTCGGGCTTCCGCATCCACATCTGGGGCAACGTGTTCGAGAACCACTGGCGGGACGGACAGCACGGGCCCTCGATCGTGTTGAAATCGTCGCCGGAGGCGCAGGACGCCTCGTTCGCGCCCACCGCGCACGTGACGTTCGAGCGCAACATCCTGCGGAACGTGGACATGGGCTTCTCGCTCAACGCGGGGATCGCCGAAGCGACGCCGCTCAAGGACGTGCTGATCGAGAACGTCATCATCGAGAAGCTCGGGCCGAACGGGGATTACGGTGACGCCACGTCACGCACGTTCCAGATCCTCGGTCCGCACAACCTGACGATCCGGAACATCACGTCCATCAACCCCGGCGTGCACACGTCGGTCGAGGTCACGGACGTGAGTGGCGAGAACCTCCTGATCGAGAACATGCTGCACGAGGGGAGCACGGCGTACGGTCTGCGCAACCGGGCGATCTCGCAGTGGTACGGGAGCACGTACACGTTCACCGCCAACTACGCGGTGGGCGACAATTGCGGGAACTACTCGGGCGAAGCGGGTTGGTCTTGCCCGACGACCCGACCCACCGGCGTGGGCGCGGACAAGGCGGCGGTGGACGCCGCCACCGCGGGCGTGGTGCGGTAGCTCGGGACCCATCTGGCGGGCGGGGGGCCGCGGCTCCCCGCCCGCGTCTCCCTCGAACGGCATGATCCCGGGCGCGCCTCGCGCCCGTTCTGCCATCCCATGGGCCGGTCGCCGACGTAGGCCGCGGCTGTGGTCCCGCGGCCACGGTCCGGGCGCGTCAGGCCCCGGTCTCGCCGGGTCGGGCGGCCCGCAGCCCTCGGGACGCTCACCGCACCGTGAATCCCTTGGCCCGCCCCCTTGGCGACCCTGGCGGCCGCACCCCGCGTCGGCGGCGGCCCGAGGTCCGCTCCGCGACGCCCCGGAGCGGCGGGCCGGAGCGCGCCGGATCCGGGCACGGGATGTGCTCGGGCGTGAGGGCGGTATATTCCCGGGACACATGCCCCTACGGACCCAGGCCGGCAACGATGGCTGATCCTTGCTGAACCGTCAGAGCCGAGACTTCATCGCCCGCTTCGTGCGGGAGTATCCGCGCCGTTCGGCCGTCATGGTGGCGCTGCTCCTGCTGTCCGGGCTGGCCGAAGGCATCGGTATCGCCGCCCTCCTGCCCGTGCTGAGCGCCGGCGTGGAGCAGCAGGCGACCTCCCCCACCGCCGCGCAGCCCGGCAGCGACGCCGTATCCGAAGCCGTGCGGTCGATGCTGGAGTTGCTGCACATCCCGATCACGCTGCCGGCGCTGCTCGCCACGGTGGTGGTGGCCATCTTCCTCAAGGCCTGCTTTCGCTGGCTCGCCATGCGGCACGCGGGATACAGCGTGGCGAAGGTCGCGCGCGACATGCGCGAGCGGCTGATCAACGCGCTCATGCGCGTGCGCTGGAGCTACTTCACGAGCCAGCCGACGGGTTATTTCCCCAACGCGATCAGCACGGAGGCCCAGCGCGCGGCCGGCTCGTATCGACGCGCGTGCTCGGCGCTCGCCGGGGCGATCCAGATCCCCATCTACGCAGCGTTGATCGTGTTGATCTCGTGGAAGATCGCGCTCGCGTCGGTCGCGCTGGGAGCGATCGCGGCCGGAATCCTGGCGTCGTTCCTGAGCGTGAGCCGGCGGGCGGGGGACGCCCAGACAGACAGCATGAAGTCCCTGCTCGCCAGGCTGACCGATGCGCTGCAGAGCGTCAAGCCGATCAAGGCCATGGGACGGGAGGAAAAGTTCGGCGAGCTCGTGCGCGACGACATCGCGGCGCTCCAGGAGGCCGAGCAGCGACAGGTCGTGGCGGCCGAGTCGCTCCGCTCGTTCCAGGAGCCCGTGCTGATCCTCATCATTGCGGTGGGCCTGTTGGGGGCCGTCACGTGGGGCGCGGTCACGTTCGCCGAGATCCTCGTGATCGCCTTCCTGTTCCACCGGCTGGCCGGTCGCTTCCACTTCGTGCAGCTGGAGTACGAGGTGCTCGTGGTGGGCGAGAGCGCCTTCTGGTCCCTCGATGCGCTCACGCGCGAAGCCGAGGCCATGGCGGAGCCGGCCCCCGGCACGCGAACGCCGCCACCCCTCAAGGACCGACTCGACGTCGAGTCGGTGTCCTTCTCGTACGGCGAGCGGCCCATCTTGAGCGACGTGTCGTTGCACGTGCCGGCGGGCGCGTTCGTCGCGATCGTGGGTCCGTCCGGGGCCGGCAAGACCACCATCCTGGACCTCGTCGCGGGACTCTACCGCCCCGACTCGGGCGAGATCTTCGTCGATGGCGTGCCGCTCGGCGAGCTGGACATGCGCGCCTGGCGGCGCCGGATCGGGTACGTTCCGCAGGACACCATTCTGTTTCACGATACGGTGCTCCGAAACGTCTGGGTGAGCGGCGACGACGCCGATCCCGCGCGCGTGCGCGTCGCGCTCGAGCAGGCCGACGCCTGGAACTTCGTGGAAGCGTTGCCCGAAGGCGTGGACACCGTGATCGGCGAGCGGGGGTCCAAGCTCTCGGGCGGCCAGCGCCAGCGGCTGGCGATCGCCCGGGCGCTGCTCGGCAGTCCGCGACTCCTCATGCTGGACGAGGCGACCACGGCCCTCGATCCGGCCACGGAGGCGGCGATCATGCGCACGCTGGGGCGGCTTCGGGGTGACGTGACCATCCTCGCCATCTCGCACCAGCATGCGCTGAGGGGCGTGGCGGACCTCGTCTACGAACTGGACCAGGGCAGCCTCACGCGCGATCCGCGACCCCGAGAATCGCGTGAGTCGCTCGGGGCGGCACAAGGCTAGGCGCGCTCGCGCTTGATGGATCCCGCCGGGCTTCGCGCGCCCGACCGCGTCTGGCGCTGGCTCATCGGCGGGGTCCTGGTGGCCTACGCCGCCGCCGCCTTCTACGGGCGGCAGCGGGGCATCTTCTGGGGCGGCGACGATGCGGATTACGCCTTGCTGGCGCGGGCGCTGCGGTCGTTGCGCTACGACGATCTGTTCCTGGTAGGCACCCCGCCGCACACGACCTACCCACCCGTCTATCCGCTCCTCCTGTCGCTGTGGGGAAGCGTGTTCGGGGATGCGCCGGCGACGCTCTCCGTCCTCGGGATCGCGCTCATGACGGGCGCCCTGGCGCTCGTCGCCCACCTCGCGGCGGTCCACGCCTCGACCCGATTCGCCTTCGTGGCCGTGTTCCTGATGGCCGTGAATCCCCACCTCCTCACGACCGGCGGTCGCTTGCTCTCGGAGGCGGCGATGATCTTCTTCGCCGCGGCGACGCTGTGGCTGCTCGACCGGCGCCCCGGCCGCGCGGGCGTGGCGCTCGCCATCGCGACGGCCGTCTTGTGCGCGCTGACGCGGACCGCGGGCGGTGCCGTCGTGCTGGCGGCGGGGGCGTTCTGGCTGCTGCGACGCCGTCTGGGGGCGGTGCTGGCCCTGGCGGCGGTCGCCACGGTATGCCTCGGGGCCTGGTTCCTGTGGACGACGCAGGAGACCGACGACGCGTTCACCTACGCCTCGCGCCTCGCGGCCTACAAGCTGCCTGACGCCCCGCTGTGGCGCACCCTGCCCTTCTCCCTGACCTCGAAGATCGCCACGGCGGCCGGGAGCCAGCTTCCCGAAGCGCTCGGCCTGCCGCTCACCGGGTCCACGTGGCTCGACAATCTCGCGTGGGTGCCGCTCACGCTCGCGATGGTCGTCGGGTGCTGGATCATCGGGCGCCGCATTCCGTCGGTGGGGCTGTTCCTGGTGGCCTACGCGCTCGTCCTCCTCGTGTGGCCGTTCACCGAGCTCCGGTTGCTCGTGCCCATCCTTCCCGTGCTCCTCCCGGCCGGCGTGATCGGCGCCGCCGCGATCGCGCGACGCGTCCGCCCCGCCGCGGCGCGGCCGGCCGCGATCGCCGTGGCGCTCGTCCTCGTCGCGTCCGGCACGGTACACGCGGCTCGGGCGCTGAGTTGCGATGGCTCGATCTTCTCCCGCACCCCGCAGTGCGTGCGGGAGGGCGAGCTGGCGGTGGGACGGGCGATCGACTTCGTCCGCCGCCAGGCGCCCAGGGAGGCGGTGGTCATGGCTCGCGGCGAGGTCCTGCACTACTACACGGGCAATCTCACGGTGCCCTACCCCGACGTCGCGGACATCGAGTCGGAGGGAGCGGATCGGGTCCTGACCGGCGTCGATTACATCCTCATCTCGACCACGTACGCGGGGATCAACGCCCTGTCGCTCCTCGCCGAGCGGGCGTGCCGGCGCCTGACCGTCGTGCACTCCGAGCCGCCCCACACCTGGCTGCTCCGGGTCCACCCGCCCGATGCCGGGATCGCGAACGACGCGTGTCGAGCGGTCCGCGAGGAGTTGGTCCCGCTTCGGGAACCCCCGGATTCCGCCCCCGCACGGGCGGCGCCGTCGCCCGATGGGAGCGAAGCGGCCGGAGACGCGGTGCCGGATTCGTAGCGTGACGCCGTGGCGCCCTCTCGCAGCGTGGACCATGCTCGCCTGGTGCGGGGTCATCCTCGCGCTGACGCTGCGACCCTCGCCCAACACCCTGACCACTCCCGGTCTGTGCCTCGTGTGCGGGGATCGGGGGGTGGCCGACGCGCTGTTGAACGTGGCGCTGTTCGTGCCCTTCGGACTGGCGGGCCGCAGGATGGGACTGCGCGTCGACATCTTGGTGGCGCTCGGCCTGGGCCTGTCGGCCTCGGTGGAGGCGATCCAGTTCTTCACGCCGGGCCGGGACGCCTCGCTCGGAGACCTCCTGTTCAACGGGACGGGATCGCTCGCCGGTGGGCTGCTCGCTCCCCGGCTCGAGGCCGTGCTCCGCCCGGACCAGCGCCTCGCCGGCCGCCTCTCGATCGGATGGGGCCTCTCCGTCGCGCTCGGATTCGTGCTGCTCGGATGGCTGCTGGAGCCGCGCTTTCCCGACGGCCCACTCGCCCTCTCGACGCGGCCCCCGGGGCCGGAAGGCGGCATTTTCCAGGGCGCGGTGTTGCGGCTCGAGCCCGGGACCCGCGCCGCCTCGGAGGGG